>CAYYDL010000315.1:0-1625 GCA_964470545.1 uncultured Hyphomicrobium sp.
TACTCGGCAAGGAGAGCCAAAAGTCAGCGGCGAAGCGCGGGGAAGCTGGCATGCAGAGCCCGAAGAATCGGCACCGGCGGCGCAGCTAACGGGCCGCGTTATGCCCTGGGGACGGGCCGGACGCCCATCCCCAAAGGACGACACGGCGAATTTCGTTGAAGTGCCATCTGCTCGGCGGTACGATGCGCGCTAGTCGAGCGCTGGGCCGCCGGAACGCCCTGGAGCGGAGCAGAGTTCACGCTTTACCAGCGTGAATGAATCACATCCTGGGGAGGCTGTTATGTTGCGCAAATCTCTTTGTGTCGCTGCGATCTTGATGCTCCTGTGCCGCTCGCTGGCCGAGGTCACCGCGGCTGAGGACCGCGCGGCCGCGGCGATCGCAGCGCACAAAATCAAGCAGGCCCTCGAGTCGCCGACGGAATTCGATTTCAACGATACATCGCTCTCGGATGTGATCGACTATCTCGCCAGTAAGCATGGCATCGACATCTTGATGGACAAAAAAGGCCTGACGGACTCTGCCGTCGATCCGTCCGCGCCGGTCACGCGAGCCGTCCGGCATCCGGTTCGGCTGCGCTCGGCACTGAAGTTACTCCTGGAAGAGTTCGATTTGACATGGGTCATAAGAGACGACGTGCTGCTGATCACCAGCAAGGAAAAAGCGGACGAGATTCTGGTGACGCAAGTTTACCGGGTGGGCGACTTGCTCGACGGATCGCGGGCGCGATTGACGATTCATCAACTGATCGACGCCATCGTCGAAACCGTGCAACCCGACTCGTGGGACGACAACGGCGGACCGGGAAGCATCATCCCATTGGGCCAGGCCTTGCTGGTAAGCCAGAAATTCGATTGCCATGAACAGATGACGGACCTGCTGGAACTTTTGCGAGCAGAGCTGCCGCGAGACTCAGAAGCCGCGCAAGCGACGACCGGCCCCGCAGAAAACGTCACTGATGAACTGCGCATCGTGGTTTATGCTCTGAACGAAATTGGCAATGAAGACGCTGTGAAAGCAGTCCAAGCGCTGGTCGCTCCGAATAGTTGGCAAGGACAAGGTGGCGAAGGCTCGGCGGTAGCTTTGACCAATGAACCGCGCGTGCCCACGAAAGGTTCGTCAATTCCCCAGCAACCTGCTGTGCGCGCGCTCGCCGTGCGACAGTCCCCGGAAATCCACCGAAAAATCCGCAAACTGCTCGAGCAGATCGACAACCGCGGTTGGCAGGCATCGGGAATGGGAATGTTCCGGACCGCTCGTGAGAATTTGCCAGTCGTCTCCCCCGAAGCCGAGGCAGCGCTGCTCGCAGCACCCATTGGGACGATCCATGCGCGGCGTCTCCAGCTTCAGCGAGAATCGTCAAGCGACAGCGCTAATGATCCGTAAGCGGCCTGCGAGCATCTCCACGGGCAACGGTTCATCATTCTCCATACGTCAATTCCTCACCGCGTGTAATCCACCTCCAGGAAGTTCGCCTGCACCTGCGCCCAGGTCAGCGTGATGGTGCCGGGCTTGTTCGAGCCGTTGTTGTTCCCCCACGGGTTGTAGAGCGTGATCGTCTGCGTTCGCGCGTCATAGCCCAGCACGGCGTACGCGTGGTTGCCGACGATGGTCGTGGCCGTGGGAT
>CAYYDL010000316.1:0-10896 GCA_964470545.1 uncultured Hyphomicrobium sp.
ATCCTCGAGTGCTACTACGAAAACAAGCCGATCCGTGACGAATACCTCATCGTGCAGGGTGGCAAGCTCGCAGGCGTCGGGGCACATTCCTACAGTGCCGGGAATGCGACAGGTGGCTCGGAAGAAGCAACCAAGTTCAAGAAAGCTTGAGTTAAGATCGGGAAGCGCTCCGAGCCGGGGCGCTTCTCATGCTTTAAATTCGAGGGAGACAGCGATGCGCCGAGAAGAGTTGACGGAGAAGATCCTTGATATCAAACGCGCGAATGGTTGGACCTGGAAACACATCACGCATGAAATCGGCGGCGTGTCTCCCATTCTCATCGTCGGGGCTCTGCTGGGTCAGATGAAGCTCGTGAAGCCACTGGCGAAGAAAGCGGCTGGACTCTTCGGATTATCCGAGACTGAAGAACGGATGCTGAATGAAGTGCCATATCGCGGCACGCCGATGCCGCCGAGCGACCCCCTGCTCTATCGCTTCTACGAACTCGTAATGGTCAACGGTCCTGCTTGGAAAGCCTTGATTGAAGAAGAATTCGGGGACGGCATTATGTCGGCCATCGATTTCGAGATGGAAATCGAACGCCAACCGCATGCCAAAGGCGATCGTGTGCGGATGATGATGTCAGGCAAATTCCTGCCCTACAAGTACTACGGCAACGAGCAGGGAATCCCCGAAAATGGGCTCAGGGAAGATTGACGCAGGATCCGCGTTCGCGATCGCTATTTCTAGTGAACCGAATAGGCAAGCGCGGTGCCAACAATCATAGCAAAAAAATGTAGCGTCTAAGAGCTGGCCTTCAGGAGCGGGACGAATACCGGCGTGTCCGATCCAGGCGGTTCTATTCGCCGCATGGGTAGTCCGTAAAGGCGGGAAATTTGCGACTCTCCAAGAACCTCCATAGCCGGGCCGAAAATATGCTCGGCTTCGCTTACCATCAGGAGAGCCTCATCTGCAAACGCCAGAGCGTGACTGGGTTGGTGCGTACTAAAAACGATCGTTAGTCCGTCGCGCGTGGCGAGACGATGAATCGTTTGCAGTACAAGCGCTTGGTTTTTGAAATCGAGCGACGAAGTCGGCTCATCGAGTATCAAAATCTCCGCATCACCAACAAGCGCGCGCGCAATCAGTGCAAGCTGCCGCTGGCCTCCCGACAATTCGTGAAGCAGCCTAGTGGCATAAGAAGCAAGGCCAAGTGCTTCCAGTGCGCTCATCGCATACATTCGATCTTCGTTGGAAGGCTGGGAAAAGAGGCCGATATTGCGCGCCCTCCCCATAAGAACAACATCAATGACCTTGTAATCGAAGCCTGCCCCGAACAGCTGGGGAACAAACGCCACGCGGCCATTGATCGTAAGCGAGCCCTCTGTCGCGTGAAGAGCACCAACCATAATTTTAAGCAGGGTGGTTTTTCCGCGACCGTTCGGTCCTAACACTGAGACGATACGTCCTCGCCTGATCGCAGCGGAGCAACCGCGAAGTACCCACCGATGCGGCCGATAGGCAAATCCTACATTCTCGATACAGAACGCCAGCTCTGACATCTCTCGCCAACCTGATTGTGCCTTGGGAATGATTAGCGATTGGCTGGATATTTCCAATAAGTTATATCGAAGCATCCAATTTCGTTGGAACGTCGAGGGAACCTCTTGGCTGTAGCTGAAACGAACCGCATGCGTGCGGCCCATCCGGAAATTTTCCTTCTAGCATTATTGGTAGCTCTTATCGTTCTGATGTTCGGGTCTCTGACTATCGGGCGGTATCCCGTTTCCCTCTCGGAGATAATCCGCTCCATCATTTCGACCAATCCATTCGTCGCCGCTCGTTCGGCAGCCGATCAGTCCTGGGTGGTCGTGGAGGTAATTCGGTTACCCAGAATTTTGTTGGCGTGCCTATGCGGAATGGGCGTCGCTTTGGCTGGCGCCGTCATGCAGGGCGTATTCAGGAATCCACTTGTGGGCCCGGAGATCACGGGCGTCTCGGCTGGTGCTTCGCTAGGCGGTGCCAGCGCAATCGTTTTGGGCTTCTCCACAATCGGAATTGTCGCTTCGGCATTCAGCCTAGGGCTGACGGCTGTCCTTCTGGCGTTCCTTCTCGCACGCGTGACCGGTCGACAAAGCGCACTCCCGCTCGTGCTCTCTGGCATCATCGTAACGGGATTTTTTTCCTCACTTCTCGGGCTCGTGCAGACGTTGGCGGACCCCACGCTTGAACTTCAATCAATCGTCTACTGGCTTCTTGGCAGCTTTGCCGGAGCGACTTTCGCAAAGGTTCTCATCGTCGGATCGATCATGCTGGTCGCGGGTAGTCTGCTGCTTGCGCTCCGGTGGCGTCTTAATCTCCTTTCGCTTCATGACGATGATGCTCGTGCCCTGGGAATCAATGTGGCGGCACTCCGATGGGGTATGCTCGGCTTATCGTCGCTGCTCGTGGCCGCGCAGGTTTCCGTGAGCGGAGGTATCGGATGGGTCGGCTTGATCGTCCCTCATTTCGCGCGATTTCTTGTAGGACCTGAACATTCGCGGCTGTTGCCGGCGTCGGCGATCATTGGAGGTATTTACGTTCTAGCGCTTGATGACGTCGCGCGGCTGATGGGCAGTCATGAGATCCCTATCGGATTGCTCACAAGCTTCGTCGGTGCCCCTGTGTTTGCATTTCTTTTCTGGCGATACGAGGCTCGAGGTTGGTCTGACTAGCGGCCGAAACGCTCAAATCCGCGAGATGCTGCATTCTCCCTGAAGGCAAGTGTTTCATCAACTTCGTCGTCTGATACGTCGTAGTTGAAAAACGTCTTGTACGTCTCAGTAAGCTTGTTCCTAAAGGTCCTCGGCATCTCCGCCGGATAAAAAAGTTCACTGAGCCAATCGATCAGCAGCGGCGCCTCCACGAAGCCTTCCATACGGGATGTGCCACAGGGTGCCTTGTAGACCCTCTTGTTCCTGACGGCGCGGAGGGTGGAAAAGCGCACATCGTTGAACAGAGATGACGGGAAGCTGTCACTGCCATTGCAACTGAGGATAATGATTTCTGGGTCCCACAAAATAAGCTGCTCAACATCGATCGTGCCGGGCCGCTTCTGTTTTGCGGCGTTCACACCACCGGCAGTTTCAATTGCTGTCGCAAAGAAGCTGCTGCCGGCTTCCGCGTGAATGAGACCAGATTTTCGGACATCCAAATACATGACGCTTGGAGCATTGCCGCCAGCGAGAAGCTTGGCTTGCTCCACCGCGGCCACGGCTTCTGCCATGCGGCGCCGATAGCTAGATAAAAGCGATGCGAACTCTGAATCCGCCGCAGTTAACGATGCGATCATACGCCAGCGCGCTAGATCGATCTCTTCCGCAGGCCTGGTCAGAGTATTCGTCACGGAGATGACGGGAAGCGCCGCCTGCTTAAGGCTATCCGAGAACCAACCCCAAGAAATGACCGCATCAGGTCGGCGAAGCATCACATCTTCAGGATCGCCGGGAATAGCGGTATTCCAGCCACGCGTCACAACTGTGGGGACATCTGAGACCCGAGGATGGATGTGGCTTAACATGCTGTCAGCGACCTCGAGATGTAAATAGTTCGCGACGCCGATGATGTGACGGCTATCCGGATCGAGCGTCAGGTATTCGGAAAGGGAAGGTGGAAACATGATGACCCGTGAAGCGGGAACCTGAATAGGAATTTTTGCGCCTGTCATATCCCGGACGGACGTCGCGCCAGAGTGAACAACGGGCACCGCTTTTGGCACGGAAAGCGAGGCCGCGATCGCCACGACGGACACAATGAGAAATGGCTGGTCGCAGATCGCAGCCACGGCACTCCAAAGGCGTGACATTCTAAATGCCGTTCTCTGTTCAGTGCCGATCGGTCAGATGAGTGAGATGGCGCTCGAACTTGGTGGGATTTTCTCGAAGATAACGGTCGAGCCAAAGCCGCTCGACGTCCTGGGCGTAGGGATAAATGTACGTGTTTTGATCATCCGACCAGCGCTCTAAAAGTTCCTCGCGGCCAGGGATTGCGTCATAAGCGGTTAGCGTTTGTTTGGTCAGTCGTTCAAGAATTTCGTCGCACGAACTCTTTTCAATGGTTTCTATGTTACGTGCTGTAAGCTCGAGCTGTAGACTAATGGGTTCGGCATCATGTGACGAATTTCGGAGCACAGACACCCAATCTGCCTCTGATCTCCAGCGATGGTCGTCCCTATCCAAGAGATCTTGGGCAGTGGGCGCGAGAGCGTCCAGATCGCGTTTCGAAATGCGCTCCTGCTCGTGTCGAAGAGCCGTTCCACGGTAAAAGAACGGCATCAGATAGCGCTCAACCGGCTCTCCGGCTTGATCGAGCAAAGCGACCGTCTCACCGAGGATCGGCAACGTGCTCTTGATCGCGAATAGGCGTTGACGAAGACCGAGCCCCTCATCTGCGGCGAAGCGAAAAAGCTTGAGCAGGTAATCGAAATCGCCCTTACGATTATTCCAGTAGTCGTGGATGCGCCCGTGGCCCGCTAGCGATCCATGTACGGTTTCCACGCCCGACGCTTTGCGTACACGAAACCATTTCGCGATCTCCGCGTCGGACCAAATCGGTAATCCGCCCAAATGTATGCGCATCGTCAGTCTCGCCCAGCCCAAGCGCTTGTGTAAGTGCATGAGCTGGCGTTGGTCTTCGGCGCTGAGGTTCGACGCATAGTTGACGGCTTGCCCGATCTGAAAATCAGACGTCTTGTTCCGCGCCCTCCATTCAATGAAGCGGTCTACAACTGCGATATGGCGAGCGGTCGAGACGCCATCACTGCTCTTCCTCCCCATCAAACAATAGCGGCAGGCGTGCGCACACGGAGAGGTTTTGGTATGAATCCCAATGCCGACGATTTGAATTTGACGGGCCAAGCGCTATCAATCCCTTAATAGGTCACTAGAAACGCGTTTCGCCCGTCAGGACTATCGCTCGAGGCGCGCCGATAAAGCGGCTGCTCATCCAATAGCTTTCGTCCGTGACGTTCGTAACATCGAGGCGCGTAATGAAAGGCGTCTTGCCGATGATCGTTTCGTAGCGAAGCCCGACGTCGCCAGTCCACACATCCGGCAGGAACTGATGATTGTCAGCGAACGCGGCGAAGTCGCTTGCATAGTTGACTCCGCCGGTCAGAGTCAGACCGGGGATGTCGTGAATATTGTATTCGGCATAGAGCTTGAAAATCTCGGCGGGAACGTCTACCGGACGTTTGCCTTCGAGGGTCGGATCGTCTTCCACGCGTGCATGAACGGCCGTGAACCCGCCAAATAGCGTCAGATCGCGGCTGACTTTGCCGGTGAGCCCTAGCTCGACACCTTGGTTATGCTGAAGGCCAGCTGATCGATAAATGAGCGTGTCCGGATCGAGATAGGCATAAGATTTTGTGATATCGAAGGCAGCGAAGGTCAGAAGAGCACCGCCCAACTGCAATTTCGTTCCGACTTCGTATTGTTCGCTCAGGTAGGGCGGAAGATTCGTGCCGGGATTGACCGCATTTGCCGGCGCCGTTCCGCCCTGCTCCAGCCCCTGCATGTAAGAGGCATAGATCGATGACCAATCGGTCGGCTTGAAAATGATGGATCCCGTCGGAGTAAATTTGCTTTCGTCATATTCCGCAGTCTTTGAACGTGGTTGCCCCGCAGGAGGAATGTAAGTGTAGTTGCTCGTATCGATGGTCGCATAGTTCACGCCGACGATCGCCGACCAATAACGGCCCCAATCCATAGTGTCACCGATAAAGAGGTTGTTTTCTCCGCGCGTGAAGTAGGTTGACTCTGGCCGATTGCCGATATCGAAGCTATGCGACGCGACATAGGTCGGTGTCGTCAAGCTGAAGCCAGAACCGAGATTGAAAGACGCTGTAGGATCGAGCGGAAGAGCCGATTTGTAGTAACCGGCGGAATAACCGGCACTCACCGCATGGGCGAGATCGCCGGTCGCAAAATGCGCGTCGACAATCGCATAGCCTGACTGTGTGGTTAGAGTTCCTGCCGCATTGGCGAGAGCGCTTTCGCTGTAGGTGCCGCCGTTGTCGGAGATTGTATTGTTTATGGAAATTGAGCCGTTTGATGCGCTTATGTAGGTGTACCCGGCACGGAAAGAAAATAACTTATTGATATCCCACTTCAGCTTGGCATTGCCGCCATCCTGATCATTGTCGACATATCCCCACTTCTGACCCCAGAGCTTGCCCGCGTCCGGCGCGGAGGGATAAAGGGCGGATCCCGAAACGACCCAGAAGGGATCAGGTCCGTCCGCGTGGTAATCCCCATGGAAGCCCTTGAGCTGCAGCAGAACATTGTCGGCGATCTTGAAGTCAAATGCACCTGCCACGTAGTTTCGCTCGACGTTCTGGCTGTCGACCGCCGTGCCGCCGTCCTGGTGCACACCCGTGATCCGGTAGAAGGTGTTTGCTCCTGGTGCCAGAGGTCCACCCAAATCGGCGGTTACGTAGCCGCTGTCATTGACCAAACCGCCTCTGACATCGGCAAAAGGCGTCCGCGTCGGCTCCTTCAAGACGTAATTGATCGTTCCGCCAGGAGACGCAGGCCCATACAGAAAACCACTCAGTCCGGTCAGAACTTCGACGCGATCAAGGCCCTCGGGGAAAATGACCTGCGCGTTCTCCAGACGCATATTATCGAGATACGACGTGGTGGTCGTGAAGCCACGCATGACGGTTGTGAGAGGATTACCTCGTGCGACCGGCCACATGTTATGAATGAACGGATCCAGCCGGAAGAGATCATCCGTTGTTGTTGCCTGCGCGTTTTTGATCAGATCCTGAGGGATGACGCTGATCGAATAAGGCGTCGTCAATAGAGGTCTTTCACCTAACGGACCGACGTCTGAAACGTTTGAAACACGATATCCATCGACCACAGTACCCTCAACCGGAACAAATCTTATATCCGCGATATCGCTGTGATCAGATGACTCGCTGGCATTTGATGCCGGCGCTTCCACGCTCTTACGCCGGCTTTTGGGCTTCTTATTTGTCGGCGTCGTTGTTTTGTGAGCAGTCCGGACAGTAACAGCCGGCAGTTCTTTCGTGCCGGAATCATTTGCTTTCTCTTCGGCCGCCGCCAATGACGAGCACCCCACGAATGTGGCAACCGACATGAGACTCGTAACTGCCCAAACAGACAACCGAAACCCGCCGCCACGAAGCGGCTGACCAACCGACATTCCCAACTCCCCCCAGAAGCGCTCCCCACCGCAAACGATATTTCCGATCGGGAATATCGTACGTCTAAAACATGAAGTCAACTTCATGATTAGAAGGCCGTTTTATTAGCGTGATCGCCATGCTCGATCGCGTTATCGACGGCACGATATCTTTCGACTAAGGATGCCGAAGTCAGCGAAGAGGGGGAACAGTGTGGCGATCTACCTATTTATGCGCTTGGAGCTGGCTTCGGGAGGCACCATCGGCCCCGGGCGGATAGCAATACTGGAAGCGATCGATCGCTACGCTTCACTTACGGCTGCTGCGCGCAGCGTCGGCCTCACCTACCGCCAGGTCTGGAATGTCGTTCAAATCCTAAATGACATGTTCGATGATCCGCTCATCGAAGTCCGCAGAGCCGGTCGTTCCGGAGGTGCCGTCCTCACTCCTCTCGGCAAAAAAATTGTTACCCATTTTCGAGAGCTGGAGCGGATCGCGGACAAAAGCCTTTCGAAGAAGCTTTCGGAGTTTGAGAAACTGGTTGGGGAAAATCCAAAAGCTCCAAAGCGGAGACCGCGATGGGTGGAGGTTTGGGACGCTGGTCCGGTTCAGAAAACGACGAAGAAACGGCGCTAAGTCTGCTAGCTGCGGTCTGCTCTCAGGGAGGTTGCGGACATGCTGCGACTTCAGATAAAGCTCTCAGAGCTTGCTTCACGCGTGTCTGCTATAATCGGCAAAGCACCCTTGGAAGTTGGCTCGCAGGTTTCGTAGAAATTTCACAAGAACTGTTTTTGCCGTTAGCTTCTAATTCGGCATCAGCTTCGCTGAGAAAGCTGTCATTCGCCGAACGTATCAGGAGGTAGTTTCGCGGTTTTCGAGGAAGTCTGCTGCCTGATCAAAAGCAGGCGAAACGCGAAAGCGGATCGGTTCACGAGAGCCTGGTGCGGCTTTCCGCACGCGCCATATTCTGCGTCGGCTTGAGAGAAACAGAATGAAGCGATAGGCTCACTCGGCGATGGTGCTATTTGGCGGCGAAGATTGCCCTTAGAGCCTCGGACGTGATCAGCATCGGCCTCAACGAGGGCTGACGTTGGCAAATAGCGGTTGGACTTTGGATCAAGCGCCGCATTCCTAACTCCAACCGGATCCTGTCGTGCTGAAGCCTGACGACCTCGATCTCTATGTGTGCGCATTCCGTGCGGCTGGCGGTGCCGGAGGCGCCTCGCCGAGCCTTGACGTGCTGCCTATGCAAGAGGGAGACCAAGCCGGGAAGAGATCATCCGGCTATCGCGATCGCTCAGTATCGCCGAACGACTTGGCGATGCGCCTCCCAAAGCGGCGCTTACAGCGGATATCATCGTCCGGAAACTGCCGCCTGGGCGCCGCACCGGGCCGGGGATTGAGGAACCTTGGGCCAATGAGATAGCCTGGTCGCTTTCCCAGTCTAATGTTGAACGACCAATGGGCCAATTGGAGGCTTCTTGCGCGACAAGTTCAGTCGCGCAGGTCTGCAACCGGCTTCGGCAAAGAAAATACAAGATCCAAGCTGAACCGTACCTCCCGCGACCTTAGGCTGGCTGGGAGATTTTTGGCGATAACGCGCCGACAGCGTACGCTCTTCGCTTTCCAATGAGCAGCAAAATGCGTCCCTGCATTTCCTGATGTAGCTTTCCGCCATGCTCAAGTATATCGTCCGCTCTTCTGATTGAAATCGCGGTTGCGCTACGATCGTTTCGGGCTGATTTCGTGAGGCGCGACCAGATAGCGTTCGGAAAAAGTGGTGCGTATGCCTGCGGCATGCCAACTCAAGTGGTTGCCATGATGAGGTGGGCAGCTTTGAGAGTTTGGAGGACGTCTCTTGCACCAAATGTGCAAGCTTAGTCTTGTGATCGTCTTGAGATCAGGCCCGTGTAGTTCTAGTCTTTGATCGACACCGTTTGAGGATACATAGAGGCAATCTTTTATGCCGAGGCTTGAAAGGGACGATTTCGTCCGAAGGGTAGAGCGCGCCTACCAGGGCGAAGTCTATGGCGAAGCACTCTATCGGGGCCTGGCGGATGTCATCGCTGATCCCGACCGATCCAAGAAGTGGCGCGTTCTGGCAGACCTTGAGGTGACGACGAAAGCCCTGATGCGCGATCTCGTGGCAAAGCTCGGCGGCGATACGCGGGAAAGCGAAGCTTTCCGCATAAAGGGCATTAATGCCGTCTCGAAGTACGCCAGTCTGCCGTGGGCTGACTTCATGGCGCTTTATAGCAGAGAGCTTGAGCCGGTGATCGCGCGCTATGGGGAACTGGAGGTTCAGTGTGCCCCGGAGGACGTCGCGGTCCTGCGGTTTCTGACCGAACATGAGGTGGTGACGAAAGCCTTTTGCGATCTCGAGCTGGCGGGGCGCTCTGACATCTCGATCAACCCGACGCTTGAACTTCTTGCTTCGGCCCATGCCGCGTAGGGAAGCCGGGCCTCGTACGGCCTTTACGGATGCGCGGTCTACATGTCGCAATTAGCAAAATTCGCGTCTTCCTTGGCAGCACGAAATTTCGCCTCCTCGGCTAACTGCCTTTTGAAGCCGAATGACGACGCCTCTTGCTCGCGTTGCGCGGTGTCGCCGGGGACGTCCCATGAAGAAAGATTATTCTTTCTGGTCGCTTTTCGCGAAAGGCTTGAAATACAACGAAGGCTGGGACCCGGCGTGGCGGAGCGCAACCCCGAAGCCGTCCTATGACGTCGTCATCGTCGGAGCGGGAGGGCATGGACTGGCGACGGCTTATTATCTTGCGAAGGATCATGGCATCCGCGACATCGCGGTGATCGAAAAAGGTTATCTCGGTGGCGGCAATACCGCGCGTAATACGACGATCGTCCGCTCGAACTATCTTTGGGACGAGGCGGCGCTGCTCTACGAGCACGCATTGAAGCTCTGGGAAGGGCTTACCGAAGATCTGAATTTCAACGTGATGTTCAGCCAGCGTGGCGTCTTCAATCTCGGGCACACATTGCAGGACATGCGTGACATTGAGCGCCGCGTGAATGCGAACAATCTCAACGGCATTGATGCAGTCGTGTTGGACGCGCATGAGGTCAAGCGTCGGATTCCGATCCTGAATACCTCGAAGGCGGCGCGATATCCGGTGCTCGGCGCAAGTTTCCAACCCCGCGGCGGTATCGCGCGCCACGATGCGGTGGCCTGGGGCTTCGCGCGTGCAGCCAGCAAGCACGGGGTCGATATCATCGAGAATTGCGAAGTGACCGGAATGGACATCGCCAACGGCCGCATGGCCGGGCTCGAGACGACGCGGGGACTCATTCGCAGCGAGCGCGTTGGATGCGTGGCGTCAGGCCACTCTTCCGTGTTGGCGAAGATGGCCGGTCTCCGGATGCCGATCGAAAGCCATCCGTTGCAGGCGTTTGTTTCAGAATCGATGAAGCCGGTGCTCGATACTGTCGTCATGTCGAATGCCGTACATGGATATGCAAGTCAATCAGACAAGGGTGAGTTGGTGATCGGTGCGGGTATCGATCATGCAACGAGCTACACGCAGCGGGGCAGTCCGCATATCATCGAGCAGACGGCGGCGGCGATCATCGAGCTCTTTCCGATTTTTTCGCGTGTGAGGATGAACCGCCAATGGGGCGGCATCGTCGATACGACGCCGGATGCATGTCCGATCATCAGCAAGACGAAGGTCAAAGGCCTTTATTTCAACTGCGGCTGGGGCACCGGTGG
>CAYYDL010000317.1:0-5413 GCA_964470545.1 uncultured Hyphomicrobium sp.
TTGGACCATGCGCCATATTTTATCGCGTTCGTGCCAAGTTCGTGCAGTGTCAATGCCAAAGCGCTCGCAACGTCGCCCGGAATGATGGTATCGGGTCCGTGCATCTCGAAGCGCCTGGATCCGGGCGGCACAAGCGGCTTCAAGATCTCAGCGATGAGTTCCTTCAGGGACGCTCCGACGAAACTACGCGTTGCAACCAAATCCATGGCATTGCCCATCGCTGACAGACGGCCGGCGAGCACGGCAGCGAAGGTGTCGACCTCTCGCGTATAGCGGGCAGATTGACTGATTAGGCCGGCAATGACGGCAAACGTGTTCTTGAGGCGATGGCGAAGTTCGACGTTGAGTTGCTCGAGTTGTAGCTCTCCCAGCGCGCTGTCCTGCAGCAGGGCCTCGTTACGCGCCCGTTCGTCCAAGAGACCCTCGACTTTCCGGTTGAGGAGTTGGACCACGGCGACGATCAGGAGTGAAAACACCGTGAAGCTTGCCAGGGCCACGATCGTGCCACTCGTAATCGGGAACCAACCCGGCCCCGGCAGATAATAGTACCAGCTGAACAAAAACGACGCCGCGACGACCAAGAAACCTGGGCCGGTTCCCGCCATCAGCGACGTAAGCAGGACGGCAGCAAAAAAGGTCAGAAAAGGCGTGGAATTTTGAAGCCACGCCGAAAGCGCCATTCGCGCCAGAGCTGCGATGGCAAAGATCGCGATCCCGATGGGGTATGCGTACTGCGGCTTGCGCCGCAGTCGCGGAAAGACTCGCTCGATCAGGTTGTCGACGAGCTGAACCATTCGTCTCACGAACGGCCCGGGCCTCCATCTAGCATTTCGGGCAAGCGGAATTGCAACCGCTGTGTCCCCCCATTTATCGGATGGTGCGTTAGCACAAATCAAGCATGCGCGCGAGGATGGGCTGCGGCCTCCCGGCTCCGCGGATCACCACCGATGCGCGTATGCCTGGGCAGAGGTCAGGGAATAACGGGAACATCTGCGGAACCTATTGGGAGCGAGGAACCTCAGGACCTCTCGGCGGTTGTAACAATTGTCATGCTGCGTGAGGGTAGCATTTACCAAGGATTACACACGGGTGGAAGGAGGTCTCTTGGCCAGGCTTGTCATGGTCTCGAACCGCGTCATTGACTTCAATGCTGCGCAGCAGGCCGGCGGCGTCAGTGTTGCGATCTACAATACTCTCGCACGTCAAAGCGGTTTCTGGTTCGGATGGGACGGGCAAATCGAGGATACAGACCCGTCACAAATCTCTCCTAAGAGCGCGGCGGTCGGAGAGCATGTGACCGTAACGGAACCTCTGACGCCCGCGGACTACAACGATTATTACCTCGGATATTCCAATTCGGTTCTCTGGCCGGTTTTCCATAACCGTCTCGATCTCGCTCAGTTCGAAGCCGGCTATTACGACAGCTATGTCGCCGTCAACAAGCGGTTTGCCCGGCACCTTGCGCCGCTCATTCAGCCCGACGACGTCATTTGGGTGCACGACTATCATCTGCTTCCCATGGCACTAGAGTTACGCCGGCTCGGAATAGAAAATCCGATTGGATATTTTCTGCATATTCCCGTTGGACCGGCTCAAGCTCTGCTTGCGATACCAGAAAACAAGGAGATTGCGCGCGCGCTCGGAGCTTACGATCTCATCGGGTTGCAGACGCAGTCGGACGTGCGCAATCTCATAGATTTCCTGCAGCAGAGTGTTTCCGGGCGATTGCTGCCGTCGGGGCGAATTCGCGTATTCGATGCCGAACTCGACATCGGCTGTTTCCCGGTCGGCATCGATCCTCATGACTTCGCATTCGGGCCGGGAGAAGCGGAGGCTCTGGCCGAAACTTTCAGTTCCGATATCAATCGTATCATAGGCATCGACCGCTTGGACTACACCAAAGGCCTGCCGCAGAAATTCAAATCGTACGGAAAGTTTCTCGAAGAATATCCCGAATATCGCCGGCGTATCGTGCTGTCGCAGTTTGCCCCTCCGACGCGTGAAAGCGTCGAAGCCTATGCCGACATCAAAGCTGAACTCGAATCGCTTGCGGGTTCGATCAATGGTCGCTTCGGCGAGCTGGATTGGGTTCCGATCAACTACATCCACCGGACCATTCCGCGCAGCGAGTTGCGCGATATCTACCGCACATCGCGCGTCGGCCTGGTGACACCGCTGATGGACGGAATGAATCTGGTCGCAAAAGAATACATCGCGTCTCAGGACCCGAACGATCCGGGCGTTCTCATTCTTTCGAAGTTTGCAGGCGCGGCGGCGCAGCTTTCGGACGCGCTCCTCGTCAACCCGTATGATCTCAACGATATCGTTCAGGGGCTGCGCATCGCGCTCGAGATGCCGCTCGACGAGAGACGCGCTCGACAAGAGAAACTCGTCAAAGTCGTGCGCTCGAAAGACTCAAACGAGTGGAGCCGCAGTTATTTTTCCGCGCTCGTCAAGGCTGGGCAACGTCGCCTTGGCCGATCGCCCAAATCATCGCCCGAGATGGGGCGAGCGCTCGAACGCTTGCAGATTGCAGCTAAAAAAAACATTCGTAAAGGTCAGTTGACGGCAAATGCGGGGACATGATGCCGGTTACCACAAACAAAAAAAACGTATCACCGTCGGATGAATTTATCGCGAATCCCAACATTCTCTGCGTGGACATCGGGGGTACGCTGATAAAAGCTGCGACGATCAATGCCGGTGGGACGCTGATATCCGATTTCATCACGACACAAACACCGAAGCCCGCGACACCAGAGGCGGTCGTCGATCTGATTGCCGACGTGGTGAAAACGTTACCGGCGTTCGGTCGTGTTTCCGTCGGATTTCCAGGCGTTGTCGGGCCGCACCACGTCAAGACTGCTCCCAATCTCGGCACGTCACGCTGGAGCGGATTCGATCTACGCGCCGCCCTCGACGAGCGATTGCACGCGCCCGTACGCATTCTGAATGATGCGATCGTTTACGGGCTGGGCATCGCCAAAGGTCCTGGGCGGGAATGCGTGTTGACGTTCGGCACGGGCATGGGGTGTGCGCTATTCGTGGATGGAACGACCTTTTTCGGACTTGAACTCGGCCAACATTCGGCATTCGATGACTGCAATTACGATCAGTATATCGGCCACGCCGCCTATCTTGAACTCGGCTTGCAAGCCTGGAATGAAAGGGCGAAGCGGGTGCTCGAATCCGTCCATGCCTTGACGAACGTCGACCATCTCTACATCGGCGGCGGCAATTCGCGACGGTTGAGTTTCAATCTCCCGGCCTGGGCCAGCGTCGTTCCCCCCTCCACCGGAATCTCTGGCGGCGCGCGATTGTGGCGCCCGGAAATGGATCAATGGTTCACCGAAACGGAGTCGGCGCGCCGGATCGGAGCAGCGACGGAGCAGCGATGAACGTTCTCACCATTGGTGGCGCAATGGTTGATACGATCGTGACGATCGCGAGCGACAAGATCGAACAGATCAAGATGCGCAATGCCGACAGCTCTTTCCTGCTTCTCGAAGAGGGCCAAAAAACGGAAGCGGAACAGATCGCGTCGAGCGGCGGCGGTGGTGCCTTGAATTCGGCCGTCACGGCAGCACGGCTTGGTCATGCGACGTCGATCATTGCCAAGATCGGACAAGATGACAAAGCGGAAACCATCCTCGCCCTCTTGCGCGCGGAAGGCGTCGACGTTTCCTGGATAGCAGTCGACAAGCACGAGCCGACAGGCGCATCGGTCATCATTTCGTCGCATGAACGCAATGCTGCAGTCTTCACCTATCGCGGTGCCAACACGCGCCTTCACCCCGAGAATTTTCCCGCCGAAGCTTTCGCCGGGCGCCATCTGGTGTACGTTGCCAATCTCAGCAACGAATCTGCCGATTGCTATCCGCTCGTGGTCGAACGGGCGAAAACCTCGGGCGCATTGCTGGCCGTCAATCCAGGAATTCGCCAACTCACGGCGCGCTTCAGTGATTTCTGGGAAAGCCTTGCGAAAATAGACATCCTCTGCGTGAACCGTGCGGAAGCGCAAACACTGATGCCCCACCTCCTGCAAGCATTTGGCGACGGTGGCGCGCCGTTGATCCTGAGCAGCGACGAGCCCGTCCCGCCACTTGCCAAACGCGGCCTTAGAAGCGGCGGATACGAGATGACGCTCGTCAAGTTTTTCGGTGCGCTGATTGAACTCGGAGTCGGCGTCGTGGTTTTGACCGACGGTGCAAATGGTGCCTTCATTGCGAAAGGAGAGGAACTCTTTTACCGCGCGGCGCAGCATGTCGTCGCAGCCGCAACAACCGGCGCCGGAGATGCGTTCTCTGCCACGTTCGCATGCTATCTCGCGGATACGAATGATGCGGCCAAGGCGCTCAGCGCCGCGTCGATCAATGCCGCGAGTGTCGTAAAGTTCATCGACACTCAAACGGGGCTTTTGAGTCGACCCGCGCTGGAGAAGGAGCTGGAGGACGCCAGTGAGGCGCCGCTTTTGAACTTCTCGATTTGAAAGAGGAATTTTTGATGCAGCGTCTCAAGGAAGGCTCCCGCGGGGCCGCAACAGCATTGTCGCCCAGGGAGCATGCGGCTGCATCGCGCGCGAACGTTGAGCGTTTGATCGCTGAGGACAACCCGGTCGCTCTGTTCCTCGACATAGACGGTACGCTTCTCGACGTTGCACTGACTCCGTCAACCGTCCACGTGCCTTCCGTCCTGCCTTCGATTCTCGATGCTCTTGCAGCGCGGCTGTCAGGCGCCCTCGCCATCATAACGGGACGTCAGCTCGAGGAAGCCGACCGCCTTCTTCAGCCTTCAAAGTTCGTCGGCGCAGGCGTTCATGGAGCACAAATGCGATTGTCGATCCATGGTGGCATTGAACGCCTTACGCCGAGCTTCGATGCGGCTCTGATTGCCGATATCCACGACATCGTGAACGCGCTTCCTGGCGTCGTATTCGAAGACAAAGGCAGCGGGATTGCCCTCCACTACCGATTAGCGCCGGAGCTTGAGCAGCCGCTTCAATTCATGCTCGACGAGCTCGTCGAGAAGCACCGCAATCAATTCATGGTTTGCGGAGGGCGCAAGGTCGTCGAGATTCTGCCCGTCGGATTTTCGAAGGGCCGCGCTCTTCGCAAGCTTGCATCGTTACCTGCGTTCGCCAACAGAACGCCCGTGATGGTGGGCGATGACGTTTCCGATGTCGATGCCTTCCGTGCCGCGGAGGACCTCAGCGGATTCGGACTGAAGGTTGCCGGCGAAAACTTCTCTCCGGAAGAATCGTCGTTCCAGGGGCCGGCCGAGGTTCTCAACTGGCTCCAGAACCTATCGTCACCGCGCCGCTAGACTCTATATCGCCTCCGCCATCGGCTGCCGTGTTTCGAGAAACTTTGCAAACTGCAGCTTGAACAGACGATTGTAGGCGCCGCTCGCAGCG
>CAYYDL010000318.1:0-2784 GCA_964470545.1 uncultured Hyphomicrobium sp.
ATTCGCCGGGGCGCGTCCCTTCTGCGACCGGGAACGTAATGGTCCGGACCGTGGAAAAATAGCTGATCGGCTTGTCGAGACCGACGTTCACGTCGAGCTTCACACTATCATTTGCGATTTTCGTGCGCTTGCCATCGTTGACGGAAACCGTGATCGGAAGCGTAACATTGCCCGGCTGGCCCTTCGGACCGAGGAGCAGACGGCCGGAAAAGCCGTATTTCACAGTCACACGGCCCGGCTCGATCTGGCACTCCCGTGCGGTTTTGGTGATTTCGCCGCGTTGGGCTACGGCGAGCGCGTCGCCAACGTGGCCGATCTCATAGAAGGTGATGTAATTGTCGTGCGGCGCAATCACGAGACGCGGGCACCCTGCGTCGACGTCGCCCACGAAGGTACTTCCTGTGGAACTCGGATCGCCGGATTTGGCAGCGTCGAGCAATTGGTCTTCGGATACGGACGAAATCTCTGTGTTTCCGGACGAGCCGCCGAACATTCCGCCGCCGAGGCCCGAGGTCAGAGAGGACATTCCACAGCCGCCGAGCGCTGCCAGCGGCACGGTTAGCGATACCGCCGCCAGGATCCGGGATGCCGGTGCCAAAACGTGACGCGCCAGCGCCACATCCCTGCGACAAGGATGCCAATAACCCGAATTGCGCAACACTGTCCCCCGAGGTTCGGCGCCCCGGCCCCTTGTATTGTCCGAAAAGCACCGTAGCATCCGGCGCCATCGGGCCCCAAATGCATTTTCATGCATGCCGAACGAATATAGAGGACGTCTTTCTTCCATGTCCGGCCTTAACCAAAGCAAAGCGACCGTGCAAAAGCCGCCCCTCAAGATCCTTCTCGCCGCGCCGCGCGGGTTCTGTGCCGGCGTCGATCGCGCGATTCAAATCGTAGAACAGGCTTTGACCAAATTCGGGGCCCCCGTCTACGTTCGACATGAAATCGTGCACAACCGGTATGTTGTTGATTCCCTGCGGGCGAAAGGCGCCGTTTTTGTGAAAGAGCTGGATGAGATTCCAGATACCGAACAGCCCGTGATTTTTTCAGCACACGGCGTCAGCAAGGCCATTCCTGCGGCCGCCCATAGCCGCAACATGTTCGTCGTCGATGCGACCTGTCCGCTCGTTTCGAAAGTGCATATGGAGACGGCGAGACATCATGAGCAGGGGCGCGAAATCATCCTTGTCGGACACGCCGGCCACCCGGAAGTTGTCGGCACGTTGGGCCAGCTTCCGGAAGGCGCGATCACGCTTGTCGAGTCGGTCGAAGATGCGCGCGCGTTCACACCGCGGGATGCCTCAAAGCTTGCCTACGTCACGCAGACGACCCTGTCGCTCGACGATACGGCCGAGATCGTGGCGGTGTTGAAGGAGCGGTTTCCGACGATCGGCGGTCCGGTGAAAGAGGATATCTGCTACGCCACGACCAATCGTCAGAACGCTGTCAAAGCGCTGGCACCCAAGATCGACGGTCTGATCGTGGTCGGCGGTCCGAAAAGTTCAAACTCGCTGCGGCTCGTTGAGGTTGCGACACGCGCCGGATGCCGGTTCTCGTTTCTCGTTGAACGAGCCGCGGATATTCCATGGGATAAGCTCGAAGGCGCAGAGACTGTAGGAATTACAGCCGGGGCCTCGGCGCCGGAAGTGGTCGTGGAAGAAGTGGTCGAAGCGTTCCGCAGTCGCTATGATGTCACCATTGATGTCGTCACCACGCTTGAAGAGCACGTGATCTTCAATGTGCCGCGTGAGGTCCGGGTCGCCCGCATTCCGGCCGAGCAGCACTAGCTCCATTCGGCGCAGAGAAACATGGCGGTCTATACGGAAGTCAGCGACGACGAGCTTGCGCGCTTTGTTGCGCGCTACGACATCGGCAGCCTTCTGTCGTTCAAGGGGATTGCCGAAGGCGTCGAGAACACCAATTATCTGGTGCACACGACGGTCGGCACGTTCATCCTGACGCTCTATGAGAAGCGCGTCGCGGTCGAGGATCTTCCGTTCTTTCTCGGATTGATGGAGCACCTCTCGGCGCGCGGAGTCACGTGCCCGCTTCCTGTCCGCGATATGAGCCGCCAGGTGCTTAATCAACTGGCCGGTCGCAGCGCCGCCCTCATCACGTTTCTCGAGGGCGTCTGGCCGAAGCGGCCGAAGGTCGCGCATTGTCTGGAACTCGGAAAGGCGCTGGCTCGGATGCACATCGCGGGCGAGGATTTTCCGGCTCGGCGCGCAAACGCATTGGGAATGCAGGACTGGCGGCCGCTATTCGATAAATTTTCGGCGAAGGCGGAGGAGATCTGTCCCGGTCTTCGCGATTTGATCGGCGAAGAGCTTCGGTTCCTCGAATCGTCGTGGCCAAAGAATCTGCCGCAAGGCGTTATCCATGCCGATCTTTTTCCCGACAACGTCTTTTTCGTCGACGACAAGATTTCAGGGATCATCGACTTCTATTTCGCCTGCAACGATGCGCTCGCATACGACATCGCGGTTTGTCTCAACGCTTGGTGCTTTGATGCCAACTCTGTTTTCGAGCCGGCGAAGGGCGACGCGCTTCTCAAGGGTTACGACGGCGTTCGGCCCCTCAGCCCTCCCGAGCGCGCTGCGATGCCAACTCTGGCGCGCGGCGCCGCGATGCGGTTTCTGCTGACGCGTAGCTACGACTGGCTCAATACGCCAAAGGATGCGCTCGTGGCGCGCAAGGACCCCGCGGACTATATCTGTCGCCTAAAATTCCACCAACGGGTCGGAAGCATCTCAGATTACGCCAAGCAGCTGACGTCATGACCGC
>CAYYDL010000319.1:0-3017 GCA_964470545.1 uncultured Hyphomicrobium sp.
CGGCATAGATGGCGGCTGCGGCGCCTGCCGGGCCGCCGCCGACGACCAGCACTTCGAATGGGGCTTCTGCGTTGATTTTTTCGGTGTTGCGCGCTGCCGCTCCGGTGTCGATCTTGGCGAGGATCTGTTCGACATCCATGCGGCCCTGGCCAAAGATTTCGCCGTTGAGGTAGATCGCAGGCACCGACATGATCTGGCGGGCTTCGACCTCCTTCGGGAAGATCCCGCCATCGATCGCCACGTGTTTGATGCGCGGATTGAGAACCGCCATAAGGTTCAATGCCTGCACGACGTCCGGGCAGTTCTGGCAGGACAGTGAAAAATATGTCTCGAAGCAGAAGTTGCCGTCGAGGGCGCGGATCTGGTCGATGATCTCTTCTTCGACGCGTGGCGGATGGCCGCCGACCTGCAGAAGAGCGAGCACGAGAGACGTAAATTCGTGGCCGAGCGGAATGCCGGCAAAACGGACGTGAATATCGAGCCCTGGGCTCGTCAGGGCGAATGAGGGCGTTCGTTCCGTGCTCGTCTGCTCTTCGACAAGCGTAATCTTATCGGAAAGGTTGGCGATGTCGGTCAACAGGCTCACCATCTCCACCGATTTCGCGCTCGAGTCGATCGCCGCGTGAATCTCGATGGGCCGAACGACCTTTTCGAGATAGGCTTTGAGCTGGGATTTGAGAGCGTCATCGAGCATGGCAATGTCCTGTTCGCGGTCCGTTGGACCGAAGTTGTTGGAGCGTGTCGCCGTCAAGCGGCGGAAACGGCGACACGGCAATCGTCTGAGAAAACGCCGGACGAACTTCCGCAGACCGAAGGCCATCCGGCATTGGCTTAGATCTTGCCCACAAGCTGAAGCGAGGGTGCGAGCGTCTTCTGGCCCTCTTCCCACTTCGCCGGGCAAACCTCGTTCGGGTGGGCGGCGACGTACTGAGCGGCTTTGACCTTGCGGAGCAGATCGGCGGCGTTGCGGCCGAGGCCCTCGGCCGTCACTTCCATTGCCTGGATGATGCCCTTCGGATCGACGACGAAGGTGCCACGGTCCGCGAGGCCTTCGCCTTCACGCATGACTTCGAAGTTGCGCGTGATCGTGCCCGTCGGATCACCAATCATCGCGTACTTGATCTTGCCGATCGTTTCGGAGCTGTCGTGCCATGCCTTGTGGGTGAAATGGGTGTCGGTCGAAACCGAGAAGACCTCGACGCCAAGCCGTTGCAGCTCGGCATAATGGTCCGCGAGGTCACCGAGTTCGGTCGGGCATACGAAGGTGAAGTCGGCCGGATAAAAGAAGAAGACCGCCCACTTGCCTTTGATGTCGGCTTCCGAAACTTCGATGAACTTGCCCTGCTTGTAGGCCTGGGCTTTGAACGGCTTGATCGCAGTATTGATGAGAGACATCGGTTGTCCTGGTGGTTGCGTGGGAACGTGGTTGCGCAGCGCAATATACACAGCGCGCCGCCATAGAAAAATTGGATAAATGTCGCAACATCAATAGCTTCTACCTATTAACCCGATAGGGCTGATCGGGAACAGAATTGGATGGTGCGTCGCGCATTGTGCTTTGCAAAATCGCGACTCCGCAAAGGTCATTGAAAAGGTGGTTCGATTGAAACCATTGAAGAGTTCAATTGGACGGGCGCGATCGATCTGGCGTTGATGGGAAAGCGAGTTTTTCGTTCGATTTTTCTTGTTGGAGATCGTCCCGTGGAACCATTCGATTTCGAGAAGCGCGTTTTGACGCGCAGGGCCCTTCTGGGGAGTGCCGCTTTGGGCGGTGCGGCTTTGATGTCGGCGCCGGCGTTGGCCGATATGGTGAACCTGCCGTTTTCGGGAGGCGGCGGCGAGCGCGAAACGACGGCGGCTTTCCCCCAAAAAGGGAAGATGATCCTGCAGCGGACACGCCCCCCGCTTTTGGAGACGCCTTGGGAAACGTTCGATAAGGGTGTGTTCACTCCCAACGATCAGTTCTACGTGCGCTGGCATTGGGCCGGCATCCCGGATAGCGTCGACGTCAACGCCTTTCGTCTCAAGGTCCACGGCAACGTCGAACGCGAGCTGTCGCTCTCGCTGCCCGAACTCATCAAAAAATTTCCGCCCTTCGAACTCGCAGCCGTCAATCAATGCTCCGGGAATTCGCGCGGGTTCTTCGGCCCGCGCGTGCCGGGTGCCGAATGGGGGAACGGCGCAATGGGCAATGCAAAGTGGAGAGGCTTTCGCCTCAGGGATCTGCTCGATCTTGCCGGGGTGAAGTCCGGCAGCATCCAGGTGCGGTTCGCGGGTCTCGAAAAGCCCGTTATCGACGGCGGACCTCATTTCAAGAAGTCGCTTTCGATTGATCATGCGCGGGACGGCGAAGTGATGGTCGCGTACGCAATGAACGGCGAAGCGCTGCCGTTCCTCAACGGTTTTCCGCTGCGGTTGATCGTGCCGGGCTGGTACGCGACCTATTGGATGAAAATGCTGACGGACATCGAGGTGCTCGATAAACCCGACGAGAATTTCTGGACCAAGAAGGCCTATCTGATACCGGACACACCGGGCGCCAACATTACGCCAGGCCAGAAAGACGTGAAAATGATTCCGATCAACCGCATGGTTCCACGGTCATTTTTCACCAACGTCGCTACCGGCGGCAGCATCAAGGCATCGGGACCAAGCGACCTTCGCGGCATCGCCTTCGGCGGTGACTGCGGTGTCGCGAAAGTCGAAACTTCGATTGATGGCGGCGCCAGTTGGCAGGCGGCCGAGCTCGGTGCGGATGAAGGCAAATACGGCTTCCGGCGATGGGAAGCCAAGATCTCATCCCCCGCCGCAGGCAGTCGATTGAGCGTCAAGGTCCGCTGCACGAACACCAATGGGCTGGTCCAACCCGACAAACCGAACTGGAATCCGTCCGGCTTCATGCGCAACGTCATCGAAACCGTCGACCTCGTCGCGGCTTGAGGAGAAAAACCTATGCAACGCTTTGCGCAAACATTTGGCGTCCTGCTCGCGGTTGCTGTCCTTGCCGGATCGGCGAG
>CAYYDL010000320.1:0-3502 GCA_964470545.1 uncultured Hyphomicrobium sp.
CGATTCCACCACGCGGCACATACCCGTCCATGTCATCACGGGCGACGAGAATCGGCGCCGCGGGGTGGCCCGCGGCGCCATGACGTATCTTGAAAAGTCCGTCACGAAGGACAACCTGAACTCAGCGTTCGACGTGATCCATCATTCGCTGGTGCAGCGAACCAAGAAATTGCTGATCGTGGCGGAAGAAGAGCGCTGGCGGGTCAATTGGCGGGACGCCGTTGGAGGCGCCGATGTCGAAATCATATCGGCGGGTACGGGCGGTGAAGCGTTGGCCGTAGTGAAGCAGAAGTATCTGGACGGCATCGTGCTCGATTTCGGCTTGTCCGATATTCCGGCGATGCAATTGCTGGAAGAAATCCAGGCGGGGATCAGCCCCACACCGCCGATGATTGTGTGCGGTCCGCCAAACGCGGTCAAGGGGCTCGAATCTGAAATCAGGCGATTGGCGCGGCACAGCGTCGTCCGCTATGCCGAATCGCTGGATCGCTTGCTGGCGGAAACCGTGTTGTTATTGCACCGCACGGATGCCGATCTGTCCGAGCCCCAACGTGAGATCCTGAGTGCTCTGCGGCATAACGATTTGGCGCTGGCGGGCAAAAAGGTCCTGGTGGTAGACGACGACGTCCGTAACATTTTTGCGCTCTCCACCGTGCTGGAGCAGCATGGGCTGCAAGTGGTCCATGCCGAGAACGGGCGCACCGGGATCGAGATGCTGACCAGGACTCCGGGCATCGATGCCGTGCTGATGGACATCATGATGCCCGAAATGGACGGATACGAGACCATGCGCGCGATCCGCCTGATACCCGAGTTCCGTTCCCTGCCGATTGTAGCCGTAACCGCCAAGGCGATGAAGGGCGACCGTGCCAAATGTATCGAAGCCGGCGCCTCCGATTACATCACCAAGCCGGTTGACCTGGACCAGTTATTTTCCGTGCTGCGCGTCTGGTTGTCCGCATCGTATGATCAATCTGCGTTAGGCATGACCATAACGAGATAGCCGGATAGAAACATGGCCGCCAACGGACTGCAGATTGTTCGCGAAGTGACGCGAGAGCGCCGGATCAAGATTTTGCTGGTCGACGACACGCCGGAGAATCTCGTCTCGCTGGAAGCTGCGCTGACGGGTGTGAATGCGGATCTGGTGTTGGCGAACTCGGGCCGCGAAGCGCTTCACCATGTCCTCAACGAGGATTTCGCGGCGATCCTTTTGGACGTGCGCATGCCCGATATGGACGGCTTCGAAACCGCCGAGCTGATTCGAAGCCGCCCACGATCGCGCCAAATCCCCATTCTGTTTCTGACCGGGTACCGGAACGAGGAGCATCTGTTTCGCGGGTACGATCTCGGCGCGGTCGACTTCCTGTTCAAGCCGATCGTGCCCGAAATTCTGCGTTCGAAGGTCGCGGTGTTCGTGGAACTCAGCCGGAGCCACGCCAAGCTGAAGGAGCAGGCCGACGCTCTGCGAGCTCAGGCCGAGGTCTTGCGGAAGGCCGAGCAGAAATTCCGGTCTCTTCTGGAAGCCGCGCCCGATGCCATGGTGATGTGCCGGCCGGACGGGGAGATTGTCATGGTCAACCCGCAGGCCGAAGTTCTTTTCGATCGCAGCCGGGAGCAGTTGCTGTCAGCTAACATTCGGACTCTGGTGCCGGGGTGGAGTTTTCGCTTCCGCCACAATTTGGGCGACGACTCGGGCGGCTCCAGGGCTCAAGCGGTGGAACGCGGGCTTGAGCTCCACGCTGTTCGCCGGGGCGGCACCTCTTTTCCGGTCGAGATTAGTTTCAGTCCATTGGACACAGAGGATGGCGTGGTCATCACCACTGCCATCCGAGACATCACCGACCGCAAGATCGCGGAGCAGCAGGTCCGCCAATTGAACACGAATCTGGAAGACCGCGTCCTCGAACGGACGGAAGCCCTGCTCCGCTCCAACGAGGAGCTGCAGCAGTTTGCTTACGTGGCCAGTCACGATCTGCAGGAGCCTTTGCGGAATGTTTCTGTGTTTGCACAGCTCCTGGCCAAGCGCTATCAGGCTTCCCTCCACGGCGATGCCAACCAGATCATTAACTTTATTGTGGAAAGCGCGGGCCGGATGGAGAAGCTTATTCACGACCTGCTCGACTTCTCGCGACTCGACGCACGGGGTGCGGAGTCGTTTCATAGAATTCGCTCCGGAGATGCTCTAAAGGATGCGATACGTAATCTGCAGTCGATCATCGAAGAGAACGAGGCCGTGGTCACGTATGGAAGCCTGCCCGAGGTCATCGGCGATTCGATTCAAGTGACACGTCTGTTTCAGAATCTGCTGTTGAACTCGATCAAGTACCGCTGTGATGAAGCACCGCGCATACACATCGCCGCCGAGGCTGCGGGCAACGACTGGGTATTCTCCGTTCGCGACAACGGTATCGGGATCGATCCTCAGTACAGTGAGAAGGTGTTCGGAATCTTCAAGTGTCTCAACCCGCGTGCCAAAGCCTCTGGTACCGGCATGGGACTCGCCATTTGCCGGAAGATCGTGGCTCGGCACGAGGGACGCATTTGGGTCGAGTCCGCGCTCGGCAAGGGCGCCAAATTCTTTTTCACATTGCCGACGGCGCCGCAGAGCCGCTGATCGCGGCGCATGCAACGCGAAACCCGCTTCCCCTCTGCGACTGCAGATTCTTGCACGCCGCTTGCGTTACCTTTCACGGCCCAAGTTGAGCGCCTTTTCAAACGCCCCGCCAAGTCGCTGAAACGACGGATCTCGCAATTGTGAACTGACTTGGCAGACGGATTGCTGTCCTCTCATCCACCGGGTTCTTCTCCCTCAGCACGGGACCTGCCGGAATAGCTCCAGATCCAAGAAAGGCAGAGGTTAATTGAGAAGCACGACGCAGAATCGGGCATCAGACCGCAAAGGATCTTTTTACGGTGCCTCTGGGGACCTCCAGATAGGATACAAAGGCGCTAAAGCGTTTCCTGAGCTGGGAGCCGATCGCCAATCTGCTGCCGTCAGACCATCGCCGCCTTCGATCTCCAGCCTCACGACGACTGCCCTGGCCGTTATGGCGGTGCTGATCCTGTGTGGGATGGTCGGTTCATCCTATCGTGAGTGGATCCGTTATCGAGACGCCCGTACGGTCGCTTCACGCTCCAGAATGACGTTGGAATCGGTCAGCGATCTTACCACGCATCTGCTGGACGCCGAGACGGGGCAGCGAGGATTCCTGCTTACCGGTGACGCCGGCTACCTCGCGCCATATCGTCAAGGCGTTCGACGGATTCCCGCGGATATCGCCGATCTGGAGAAGTTTCTGCCTTCGAGCCCGGAGGACCAGCCGCGTTTCATGCGTCTGAGGGGCTTAATCGATCAGAAGCTTGCCGAGCTTGGCCGGACGATCAGTCTTCGAGGCACACAAGGCGCTGGTTCGGCCTTGGACGTGGTAATCGGTGGAGAAGGTAAGGATGTTATGGACCGGATCCGTGCAACCCTTGCCGATATTCGCGCAAGAGAAGT
>CAYYDL010000321.1:0-2922 GCA_964470545.1 uncultured Hyphomicrobium sp.
GCAGCTTATGACGCGCTGCGCCGTCGTCTTGAGGAACTGGAAAAAGCGCATCCCGAGCTGAGACGTCCGGACAGTCCAACAGCCAAGGTGGGCGCAGCTCCCGTCGGTGCGTTCGGCAAGATTCGGCACGATGTCCCGATGCTGTCGCTCGCCAACGCTTTCGACGATCAGGATGTCGTCGACTTCGTCGAACGCGTACGCCGCTTTTTGAAGCTGGGCGAAGAGGATGTTTTGGAAGTCACATCGGAGCCGAAGATTGACGGGCTTTCGATCTCGATCCGCTACGAGCATGGAGAGCTTATCCAGGCGGCCACGCGCGGGGATGGTACGGAAGGCGAAAACGTAACGGCGAACATCAAGACGGTCCGCGATATCCCACATACGCTGAAGGGCAAGAACGTCCCGGAGGTGATCGACATTCGCGGCGAGATTTATCTCGGGGACGAGGACTTCGAAAAGCTGAATGCCGCCCAGGCTGAAAATGGCGACAAGGTCTTTGCCAATCCCCGAAATGCTGCCGCCGGATCACTCCGTCAGCTCGACCCTTCGATTACGGCGAAGCGTCCGCTCAAGTTTTTTGCCTATGCATGGGGCGCCGCGTCGAAGCTTCCGGCGGAGACGCAGGCGGGCGTCGTCGCGGCGTTCAATCAATGGGGGTTGCCAGTCAATCCGCTAATGCGGATTGCGACGAAGACCGAGGCCCTGCTGGCCTTCTATCATGATATCGAAAGCAAGCGCGCGTCGCTCGGCTATGACATCGACGGCGTCGTCTATAAAGTCAACCGGCTCGACTATCAGGAGCGGCTGGGATTTGTCTCGCGCTCGCCGCGCTGGGCGATCGCGCACAAGTTTGCCGCCGAGCAAGCGACGACGGTGCTCGAGAAAATCGACATTCAGGTCGGGCGCACGGGTGCCCTGACGCCTGTCGCGAAATTGAGGCCGGTGACCGTCGGTGGTGTCGTCGTCTCGAACGCGACGCTGCACAACGAGGACGAGATCGCGCGGAAGGACATTCGTGAAGGCGATACGGTCGTCGTGCAGCGGGCAGGGGATGTCATTCCGCAGGTCGTGGAAGTGGTGCGCGACAAGCGGCCAGCGCACTCGCATCCGTTTAAATTTCCAACGGTCTGTCCGGTCTGTGGCAGTCACGCGGTACGCGAATCCGAGGAAGAAACGGGCAAGGTCGATGTTGTCCGCCGATGCACTGGCGGTCTCATCTGTCCGGCGCAGGTCAAAGAACGCCTGAAGCATTTCGTGTCGCGTAATGCTTTCGACATCGAAGGACTTGGAACCGAGAAGATTGAGTTCTTCTTCGGGACCGGACGAATCAAATCGCCCGCGGATATTTTCACGCTCGCAGCGCGCGATAAGGTTTCCGACGAACCGTTGACGAAAGTTCGCGGTTTCAAAGAAACGTCCGTCCGCAAACTCTTCGCGGCCATTGACGCGCGCCGCACGGTGTCGCTCGATCGTTTTCTTTATGCGTTGGGAATCCGGCACATCGGGGAGACTACGGCGAAAGACCTGGCAAAGGCCTATGGCACATTGGAGGCGCTTCGCGCGGCCGTCGACGCGGCGATCGAAGGCGGCAAGGACAGCGAGGCCTATCGGGACATCGACAATATCGAAGGCATCGGCGAGACCGTCGTCGACGCGCTGATCGATTTTTTCGCCGAGCGGCACAATCAGGAGCAGTTGGGCGCGCTCTTGAAAGAAATTACCGTCTTGCCCTACGTGCGGGCGCAACTGAAAGAGACGCCCGTTACAGGTAAGACCGTCGTTTTTACCGGCACGCTGACGAAGCTGACCCGCAATGAAGCGAAGGCTCAGGCGGAAAGGCTCGGCGCAAAAGTTTCGGGCTCGGTCTCGAAGAAGACGGACTATGTGGTCGCGGGGGCGGAAGCGGGTTCCAAACTGGACAACGCGCGGGCACTTGGCGTCACGGTTCTCGATGAGGATCAATGGCTGGCCCTCATCGGACAGTCGTAGCAGCTCTCAACTGCTATCAGCTTGCCGTCAGCGCGATGAAGATCTCGCCGTCGCGCATTCTGACTTCAATACTGTCGTCACCCTCCGATGCTTGAGCGAGAACCGCCATCAGGCTTTCAGGGCGGAAAAATCGGATGGTGGACTTCAATGGTTCCGGGAGGTGCGGGGCAGCGCTGACTTCGTGAAGATCAAACATTCGGTCACTCCTTCTCTGGCGGGCAGAAAAGGAGCTACGAGCCGACGTGGATTGAAGCTGTCCCGCGCGATACAGGGATATCAGCAACTCAGATCGGTTGCGTTGCTTGTTTTAGCCAATTGCGGGTGGAGGGATCGAGGTTCGGCGCGAGCGTCTCGAAGACGTGTTTGTGATATCCGTTGAGCCAGTCGCGCTCGCTCTTGTCGAGCATGTCGGGAAGGATCAGCCTGCGGTCGATCGGCGCGAGCGTCAGTGTCTCGAACGCCATCATCTCGCGGTCGCCGCCGTCGATCTCCTCCGGAAGCGTGACGAGCACAACATTCTCGATGCGGATGCCGTATTCGCCGACCTTGTAATATCCAGGTTCGTTCGAGATCAGCATGCCCGGATGCAGGACCGCCATGCCCGCGCGCGAGATCGATTGCGGTCCTTCGTGCACCGAAAGATAGCTGCCGATGCCATGGCCGGTGCCGTGATCGAAGTCAGCGCCGATCTGCCAGAGCGCGCGTCGGGCGAACGGGTCGAGATCGATGCCGCGCGTGCCTTTCGGAAAGCGGGCGGTTGCGACAGCGATATGGCCTTTGAGAACGGCTGTGAAGTGGCGCTTCATGTCCGTCGTCGGTTCGCCGACGGCGATGGTTCGCGTGATATCGGTCGTGCCGTCAGGGTACTGGCCGCCGCTGTCGATCAGGAACAGCTCGCCAGGCTGGACACGGCGGTTGGTTTCTTCGGTCACG
>CAYYDL010000322.1:0-2646 GCA_964470545.1 uncultured Hyphomicrobium sp.
GCTCAGTCACAGTTGGCCAAGCCGTCGCACGCACGTGCGCAGAAAGCTTCAAGCCCTGCCTCGTCGAGGCCTCCGGCAATGATCCCTTTATCGTGATGCCATCGGCGCCTCTCGACATGGCCGTCAGAGGAGCGGCGTTCGCCGCCTATCTGAATTGCGGACAGGTCTGCACGTCGGCCGAGCGCTTCTATGTCCACGAAAAAATTCATGACGCTTTCGTCGAAGGACTTGTCGCCGAAGCGCGCAAGCTCCGCATCGGCAACGGGCTCGGCGCGGTCGATCTCGGCCCGCTTGCCACACGCAAACAGCGCGACCGCTATGAAGGTCTGATTGCGCGCGCCCGCCAGCAGGGCGCCAAGGTCGCGACCGGCGGCGGCCGCCCTGCCGAGCTGAACCGCGGATGGTTCGTCGAGCCAACCGTCCTCACTGACGTAACGCCCGACATGGAAATCATCAATGAAGAACCCTTCGGTCCGGTCGCACCGATCTGCAAGGTCAAAAGCTTCGACGAGGCAATCACGCTCGCCAACCGCTCCCGCTTCGGGCTCGGCTCCAACCTCTATTCGCTCGACATGGACGAAGCATTCCGCGCCGTCCGCGAAATCGAATCCGGCATTCTCTGGGTCAATGCTCCGTTGCTCGACAACGACGCCCTGCCCTTCGGCGGACGCAAGCTCTCCGGGAGCGGCCGACAGCTTGGACCGGAGGGTCTGGCGCAATTCCAGAACACCAAATTCGTCATGATCGATCCGAAGGCGTCGAACCAGGACTTCTGGTGGTTCCCCTATTCTAACGCCGAAAGCTTCAGTCCGGCCTGATGCCGATGCGCTCCGTATCGCCGAACCACCACTGACAAAGAACAGTCCGGCGGAGGTTTTGCCACGGCGCGGGCCGCTTCCACCGCGCTTATGAATGTCTTCGCCCGGGTCGACGGCTCGGGCGTCACCCGAGCGCATCGTATGGGGAAAGATGCCGATGAAAATTCTGCTTGTCACGGCGCATCCACGTCCCGAGTCACTCACGCACGCTGTCGCAAAAGTCTTCGCCGACGCTGCAAGAAGCAAGGGCCACGAGATAGAGGCCGCCGACCTGATGGCCGAAGGCTTCGATCCCGTCCTACGCGAGCCCGACGAACCCGACTGGGGCAATCCCGACAAACGCTATTCGGACGCCGTCTTGCACGAAATGACACGGATCGAGCGCAACGAGGCGACCGTCATGGTCTTCCCGGTTTGGTGGTGGTCGATGCCAGCGCTGCTCAAAGGATGGATCGACCGCGTCTGGAACCACGGCTGGGCTTACGGCGACAAGACCTATCCGCATAAACGCGCCTGGATGCTCGCGATCGCCGGCAGCTCCGCCGAAGCCTATGCGAAACGCGGCTACGACGGCGCCATGCGGACGACACTCGATGTCGGCATTCTCGATTTTTGCGGCATCACCGAAACGCGGCTCGAACTGCTGTTCGGCGCTGTAGAAGGTGCGCCCTATCCCGAAGAGATCCTGGCGAAGGCGCGCCAGCTCGGTTCGGAGTTCTAGCCACCTTCAGGATTTGATGCGGGCACCCTTCGGGTCGTACCAGGGCGCCAATTGCGCACGTGCCGGATAACGCGTCCAGGCAACCTCCACCTCGAGTGGTTCGGCCGCAAGCCAGTCTGCACTCACTCCGTCTTCAGAACGGACATAACCCATGCCGAGCGATGCTCCGATGCGATGCCCATAACCGCCTGACGTGATCGAACCGACGATTTTTCCGGCGCGCCAGATTGGCTCCTCATGATAGAGCATCGGCGCGTCGGGACCTTCGAGCCTGACCTGCACAAGCCTCCTCTTCAGCGGACCGGCGGCGCGTTGTTTCGAAAGCGCCTCGCATCCGATGAACCCGCCTGCCTTATCCCAAGCGACTGCAAACCCGAGTCCGGCTTCCAGCGGCGTGTCATCCTCCCCGATATCGTGCCCCCAGTGCCGGTATCCCTTCTCCATCCGCAGCGAGTTCATCGCAAAGTAGCCGGCGTGCTTGAGCCCGTACGCCTTCCCCGCCTCCACGAGAACGTCGAAAATGTGCTGCGCGAATTCGGCCGGGATTAGAATCTCAAATCCAAGCTCGCCGACGAAGGTGACGCGATTGACGCGCGCCTTCGCATATCCGATCTCGATCTCGCGACTCGTCCCGAACGGGAATGCCTCGTTCGATAGGTCAGCATTCGAAATGGAGCTGAGGAGCGCCCGAGATTTCGGCCCCATCAGCGCGAGCATCGGCAGGCCCGAAGAGATATCGCGCGCGAAGACATGCGCATCTTTCGGCAAATGCCGGGTCAGCCACGTGAAATCCCGGACCTGCGACGCGGCGATCGAAACGACCAGGAAGGACGTTTCGGAAAGCCGCGTGACCGTGACGTCCGCTTCGATGCCGCCGCGCTCGTTCAGCCACTGGGTGTAGACGAGGCGGCCGACCGGAACGTCGATATCGTTGGCACAAATGCGATTGAGCGCAGTGCACGCGTCCCGCCCGTCGACCGCGAATTTCACGAAACAGCTGTGGTCGAACAGGGCGACCCCGTCCCGCGTTTGATGGCATTCGTCCGCAGCCAGATCGAACCAGTTCTGACGTCCGTAGCTGTATTCAATTTCGGGCTTGGTGCCGGG
>CAYYDL010000323.1:0-2271 GCA_964470545.1 uncultured Hyphomicrobium sp.
CGGCCGGAGAGCAACTTTTGCCTCCGGCCGCCCTCTCCGCTACACTATGAAATTACATGTGAATTCTGTCCCGCGCAGGGACCCGGAGCCTTGGTGATGCAGGACACGATGGCGGCTGTTGGCTCGAGCAAGCTCGACGAGACCGAGCTGATCAATGAGCTGAAGCGTCTTCGGACCCAGATTCCCGATAACCCTTCGCTCAATCCGATTCTGAACGTCGCATTCGACCTCTCGCGCCGTCTCGAATCGAATGCGGTGACGTTCGACGAGGTGAAGGGCCTCGCCGCGCGCCTGATGGATCGCGCTTTCGTTCGGCGCGCCCGGGGGCTCCGCGAAAAAGTCGGCTACGTCGATCAGGCGACCACGCTCAAAGACTTCACGGCGTACGTCGAAAAAACAGTCAGCGAGTCTGGCGAGTCTCTCGAAACCTTTGCCGAGCGTTGGTCGCGCGCCCGCACCGGCATCGTTTTGACCGCCCATCCGACCTTTGGACTTTCGGACGCGCTCTATCGGCGCATGGTCGAGATTGCAGTCGCCGATCCAAACGCCGACGTGACGATCGCGCTTCCGCAACGTCCCGAAGATAAGCTGACGCTGCAGCACGAACACAAATGCGCTCAGGATGCGATCCGCAACTTGCGGAATGCCTACGAGGAGCTGCTGCACGGCTTCTTCAGCGTCGCATCGAAGAAGTTCGGCGACGCCGCATTCAAGCTGCGCCCGAAGCTGACGACATTCGCCTCCTGGGTCGGCTACGACCTCGACGGGCGCACGGACATCGCCTGGACGTTCTCGTTGGAAGTTCGCCTTCGCGAAAAACGCGCCGCCCTCGCGGATATCCGCGAGCGCTTCGTCGTTCTGAAGCACAAGCTCGAAAGTGGCGACGCCGCCCAGCGTGTCGCGCGCCAAATCGTCGGTAAGCTCGATCTCGGTATTGCCGCAGTGGACGAGCAGATCAAGGCGCTTGAGAGTTTCACTAACAAAACCGAAGGTCTCGCGAAAGTCGCGAACGTCATCACCAAGACCGACGGGTACAACCTTCTGACGGTCGAGCCGCTGCAGACGTTGTTCAATACGCTGATTGATACTGTCCAAGCGCCTCAAATGAAACGCGCGGCGGCGGCTCTTGCCGGTCTCCTAGACGCGACTGGCCTTGGCATGTCGCACATTCATCTGCGCATCAATGCCCTGCAGCTGCACAACGCTTTCCGTGCCTACGTTCACGAGCCGTGGACACGGGATCTGACGGAAAGCCAGTCGCTTGCGCGCATCGTCGAGATGATCAAGAACTGCCCGCGCGAAACGGTGAACTTCGCGACGCTTGATCTCGAAACGGCAACCGCGATCCGTCAGTTCGCGCTGACTGCCCAGATCATGAAGCACATCGACAAGGAGACACCCATTCGGTTCCTCATCGCCGAATGCGAATCTCCGGCGACGGTGCTGATTGCCGTGTTCTTCGCGAAGCTTTTCGGCGTCGATCACATCACCGATATTTCCCCGCTTTTCGAAACGCCGACTGGTCTCGAAAACGGGGCGCGCATCATGGAGCGTCTCCTTGAGGAGGAGACATATCGCGCGTATGTGCAAGGCAGGAAGCGCCTCAGTATCCAGACCGGCTTTTCCGACGCCGGGCGTTTCATCGGCCAGATCTCGGCGACGCTCGCGGTTGAGCGCTATTATCACGGTCTCGCGGCGCTCGTTGCCAAGGCCGATATCGAAGGCGTCGAGACGCTGCTGTTCTCAACCCACGGTGAATCGATGGGCCGCGGCGCCCATCCCGGCACGCTCTACCGGCGTCTTCACTACGTGATGACAAACGAGGCGCGCCGCCGTTTCGGCGCCGCCAACATCCCGGTCAAGCACGAGACGAGCTTCCAGGGCGGTGACGGTTACATGTTTTTCGGCAACCGGGCGCTGACGACGCGCGCCTTGGCGACGATCGTGATGGACGGCGACATACCGCCCGCCGAGAAGGACCCTTTCTATTCTGCGCAGGATTTCAGCCTCGATTTCTTCCTGCGACTGCGCGAGTTCCAGCAGACCCTGTTTTCCCATGACGGTTATCGGGCGGTGCTCGGCGCCTTCGGTCCGAACCTTCTCTTCAAGACTGGATCGCGCCCCGTGAAGCGGCAAGGCGAGCACGCGTCCGATCGCGGCAACCCGGCGCGAATGCGCGCCATTCCGAACAACGCCATCCTCCAGCAGTTCGGCTACATCGCCAACGTCGTCGCAGGCCTCGGCGCAGCGGTCGGCCCAGATCGCGATCGC
>CAYYDL010000324.1:0-2509 GCA_964470545.1 uncultured Hyphomicrobium sp.
TCATGCCGGAACATCGCGCTCGCATTCCACGCTATGCGTTCATCCCTTTCGGCGCAGGTCCACGCGTGTGCATTGGCGGCGCTTATGCCACGCAACAGATGACGGCGACGATCGCGACAATCGTCCGGAACTTCCGTCTGGACCTCGTGAGCGGGCATAAGGTGATGCCCGTCCATCGTGTCACTCTCAGACCGGAAGGCGGAATGAAGATGAGGCTGACGCGGCGGCGTTGAGGTTTCGCCGGGCTTCGGTTACGCGCAACCCGGGAAGCCTTCAGCAGTCATCTTCGCTTCATATTTTGCCGACACCTCCGCGCCTGGCGTGAGTGTCGGTTTGACGGCGGCCCAATCCGTAGGCTTCAGGATAATGAACCATCCGCTGCCGTATGGATCCTGATTGGCGATCTGCGGGCTCGCGACCAAGTTTTCGTTGATTTCCACGACGGCCCCGGCGGCGGCCGACTTGGCCGGACCGACCCATTTGCCGCTTTCGACCGTAGCGCAACTTTTGCCAGCATCAACTTGCCGACCGACCTTCTTCGGTGTGAAGGCGACAAGCTGTCCGGCCATCGCTGTTGCAACCAGGGTCATCCCGAGCTTCACATTTCCATCCGGCTGCTCTTCGAACCAAATGTGGTTATCGACATCGTAGAGCAGTTGGTCAGGCAGGTTGCATCCTTTCACGACAGGCATGGGTCACTCCGAAGTTGCTGCATATTATCCGGACGCATCTCAGGTTCTCTCCATCAAGGGTTTTGACGAACAGCAAAACTCTCCGAGACCTTCGACTTGCATCTTACCGGAGACGAAAAGACAGAGGTGGCGCGCAACCATGATCATCAGGCGCAAGCAATTCGCGATGTCTTGGAATGCCGGTTCACCCAAGACCAGGTTGTAGTGATAGACAATCTCGCGGCATGTCTCGCGGCAGGCATTGAAGCTTGGCTCTCCACGGGACCCCTGACGCTGAAGGGCCAATAAAGCGAAACCCTCCTTCTTTTCCGTTGTCGGAATTTCTCCGCGGGCGACAATCCAGATTTTGAGCACCTCTTCGCTCAGCTCCAGGAGATCGGTTGCTATCCGCGCGGCCGGATAGCTCTCGATCAGCGCGGCCATACCATCGATCCGCGCCTCGATCTGATCAAGCTGCAAAAGGCGGCTGCTATTTGGCCGTTCGGCCGTGGGTTGGGACGTTGTCGTCGTCATGCGAGGCGCTTCTCGCGAAGAATCTCGGAGCTGTCCGATATATTCGTGTGAATACCGAGCTTTCGCGGACCTATGCCGAGGGCCAACCCGAGCAACTGCGTAAAGTACAACATCTTTACACGCGTCTTTCTGCCGAAACGTTTTTCAGCACGGATCTGATGCATCTCCAAACCCGAATGACAGGTCGGGCATTCGGTCGCGATGATATCGGCACCGGACGCTTCCGCGGCCTGCAGGATATTCAGAACGAGCTTTGTCGACGTATCTGAATCCGAGAGGGTATGCGCGCCGCCGCAGCAGGCAGTTTTGAGTGGAAATTCGACGTTTTCGGCGCCAGCTGCAGCCAAAAGGTCATCCATAAAATGTGGCCTCGCCGTGCTCTCGCTTCCTGGTCCTTTGTCTTTTTCCGGGAAGATATGGCGCGGCCTCACGTACATGCACCCGTAGTAATTTGCGACCTTGAGACCGGCGAGCTTGCCTTTCGTGCGCTCCTTCAAACCTTCTTCGCCAATCGTCTTCTTGATCCAATCCAGAGCATGGATCGTTTCAGCCTGACCGGCTTTATAAGGTTCGTGTCCTGCTTTCGCCGAGAGGCGATCTACCGTCTCTTGCGATTTCGGGTCGTTCGCCAGATCGTATTCAGCTTTCTTGAGATTGTGGTAGCAGCCGTTGCAGGGGGCCATTACGACTTGAGCGCCATCGAGATTGACGGCGTTCGAAAGAACGCGGGAGGACAGGTATGTTTGAAGCTTCGGCTCGATGTTCTTGACCTCCATCGCTCCGCAACAATTCCAATTTGTGACGTCCCTCAGGCGCAGTCCGAGAGACTTCGCCACAGCCCTCGTCGACACATCATAGCCGTTGCCCGAACCTTCGAGGGCGCAGCCTGAATAATATGCGACGTCGCGATACTTCATAATCTTGTCAGTTAGGTCGACCATCGGATCTGCTTGTCCTGTCTCGTTCGGTTCGTCGCGACGCCGGAGGCACGCTATTCCGCGGCTTCAAGATGACGATGTTTGTTACCCTCGAGGCGAGCGAGCTTCTCTTTGCGAGCCTCGCCTTCCTCGTGGATATAATCCTCAATTGCCAACCGAGCTTTCTGCCATCTGCGCGTTTTCGGCTTGAAGACCTGAGCCAAGGCCGTCTTAATTCCCCACTTCACCGGAAGCCGCTTCGCGATCCCCCACATGATGGCGACCAGCCAATCCTGCATAAGCGGCTGCTTCGTCTTGACAAGAAACGAGTGCAAGACCTCGGTGTCTTCGATCTTGCCGCGTTCGAAAACCTGGCGGGAAAACTCT
>CAYYDL010000325.1:0-2888 GCA_964470545.1 uncultured Hyphomicrobium sp.
ATACCGGTCCCCTCGGCAGCGCTCACGCCGCTGCTGCACTGATGGGCTACGTCGAAGCCGCCCACGCCGTCGCCCGCGAAGAAGCAATGGCACTCGGCGCCGCCTGCGGGCTGACACCGGAAATGATCACGCGCGTGCTGACCGAGAGGGCCGGCCCACACGGGTTGAACATCGTGCAGCTTGCCCGGCGCGCGGATCTGGCCCGCCGGATCGCGCGTGACAGGAATGGCGCTGCGGACGTTATCGACTTTGCTGCAGCCAAACACGCCCGCGCCCATCGCGAAAACCGTTGATGATCGCCCTGCCCCCGCCCGAGAAGATCGAGCCCCGGCCGCGACTCGCGTAAGGATCGAAAGCTTTTTGCGCGAGACTAAACCGCGAACTCTGGGGCTTTCGATGTCGGCGCTCTTTCGAATTGTCTACGCCACACATGCCAACGGCACGCATCACAAGCTGGCGCTCGATGCCCTGCAGGCGATGACGCGGCCGGACAGCGCCGATTGGACGCGCGTCTTCCTCAAGCACGTCGAGCTTTATCTGAAAGGCTCGAAGGATCCCGACAACACCTTCAAGGACTTCAAGAACCACGTCCTGCACGTTTCGGAAAACTATTGGGGCGGCGCGCCCGAGAAGGCTCAGGAGTGGTATGACCGGACCGTCTTCGAGCTCAAATCCCGGAACTGGCCGGAAGCCGTCTACGCCGCCGGTGTCTTGAGTCACTATTTTACCGATCCCGTCATGCCGTTCCACACCGACCAGACCGAAGCCGAGAACGCCATCCACCGCGCAACGGAATGGAGCATCAATCGCTCTTACAATACGTTACGCGCGCTCGGCGAGAAGCGCTTCGGCAAGCTCAGCGTCACGGTTCCCTCGGGCCCGAAATGGCTCTCGGAATTCGTCTGCGACGGCGCCGAATTCTCGCATCGCTATTATGAAAAGCTGATCGCGCACTACGACATCCACAAAGGCGCGACCCGTCCCGAGGAAGGCCTCGACGACATCGCCAAGGGTGTCGTCGCCGAACTGCTCATCTACGCGTCGAAGAGCTTCGGAAAGGTCCTCGACCGGACCATCGCCGAAGCCGGGGTCTCGGCACCGGATGTGACGCTCACCGCCGAGACGTTCCTCGCGATGACGCAAATCCCGCGCAAGTTCATCGAGAAGCGCCTGACCACCGAGGAAGATCGGAAGCTCGTCGCCGCCATCTACGACGAATTGAAAACGACGGGCCGCGTCGAGCATTCGCTTTCAGAAGACGACAAAACCATTCGCGATCTTCACGCCAGCGAGGTATTGGGGCCAAAGCTCGCCGAACGAGAGGCGGCACGCGCGGCACGGATTGACGGCGTCGACAATACGCCGCTCGAACTCGCCGTCGCGAAATCGGCGGTCTCGCAGGCGGCAATTTCCGAGGCGCCGCCTGCCATCCCGCAATCCAAAACGCCCCCACCGATGCCGCGCGCCGCGCCGAGCATCGCGGCGCGCATGGAGCCGATCCACGTCACGCAACCTCGTCCCGTTGCACCGCCTCGTCCATCGGTCGAACGCCCGGCCGAAGCCCACGTCTACCTCACTGAAAGCGACGACCTCGAAGCCGCGCCGAGCATCGGGCCGAAAACCGCCGACCGCTTCTCCGAGATCGGCATTCATACCGTTGCAGACTTCCTCACAGCGAATCCCGAGGAACTCGCCGACCGGCTGAATGATCCGCATTTCGACGCCGAGACACTGCTCGACTGGCAGGACCAAGCGAAGCTCGTGATGTCTGTGCCGGGCCTTCGTGGCACACATGCACAGTTACTCGTCGGCGCAGGCTATAAGACGGCACAAGCCGTCGCCGAAGCCGACCCGTTGGCGCTTTCGGCGAACGTCCTGAAATTCGCAACGACGTCCGCGGGCAAGCGCGTTCTTCGCGAAGGCAGGCCGCCCGACATCGAGAAAATCAAAGGCTGGGTCGACGTCGCCAAGCAAGCCGTCGCGGCTTAGCATCAACTGCGTCATCCTCGGCCAAGCACAGCAAAGAGCTTACGTCGCGTGGATGGCCCGCCTTCGCGGCCATGACGGTATATTGGATGCGCTCTGCTTTCCGACCGTCATCCCGGCGCAGGCCGGGGTCCAGTCAAGCTCCGGTTTCCAACGAGCAGTTGCGCAACCGTGCGGATTGCAAAATGGATCCTCGGCCTAAAGCCGAGGATGACATGGATTTTTGGCTCCAAAAGCCGACCTTGCCATCCTCCCCCATCCGCGCGACAATAGCTGAGTTTCCGAGGGGCGCCGGTATTCCGGCTGAGATCGCATAAGAAACGCGAGCACCCTTAGAACCTGATCCGGGTCATGCCGGCGAAGGGACGGAGCACGACGTGGCTGAAGCCACCATTCCGCACCTTTCCGGACAATGCAATTCTGCGCGCGCCTATTGTGCGCGCTGTCATCGTCCGAGCACGCCTTAACAAGGCTGGCCCGACGATCTGGTGTCGAGAGGAGCAATCGCCATGAACAAGCCCACCCGCGCCGCCGATATCCAGACGCCGAAAGTCACCATCGGCCCGCTGAGTGCTTCGACGAAAGTGTTCTCCTCGCCCGAGGGACATGACGATATCCGCGTGCCGTTTCGCGAGATCGCGCTAACGGATAAGGCCGAGTCATCGTTCCGCGTCTACGATCCGTCCGGCCCGTACACCGATCCGAACGTAACGATCGACGTTGCCAAGGGCCTGCCGCGCATTCGCGACGCCTGGGTCGCCGAACGCGGCGGCACCGAAGCCTACGATGGCCGCACCATAAAACCCGAAGATAACGGCAACGTCTCCGGCGCCCACGCCGCCCGCTTGTTTCCCACGGCGTTCAAGCCCCGGCGCGCTTCTTCCCCCCTCCCCTCCACGGGG
>CAYYDL010000326.1:0-24309 GCA_964470545.1 uncultured Hyphomicrobium sp.
CGTCTTTCAAGCTTCAGCAACTACCAGGCGAACGAAGCTTGGACGTGGGAGCACATGGCGCTCACGCGAGCTCGGGTCATCGCCGGCGATCGTACGCTTTCCGGCCGGGTCGAGGCTGAAATTCGCAGAGTGCTGAGGACCAGGCGCGACCGAGCCAAAGTCGCGGCCGATGTTCTCGACATGCGCCGCCGCATCGAATGTGAGAAGGCGACGAACGACATTTGGGATCTGAAGCAGGTCCGGGGCGGGCTCGTCGACTTGGAGTTCATCGTCCAGTTTCTGGAACTCGCCCACGCTGCCGATCACCCTGCAATCCTTAACCAGACGACCGTCGCCGTTCTGGCGGCCGCTGCATCGGAAGGCGTCATTCATCACGATGATTATCGGCGTCTGTGGGAGGCTGGCCATCTGCTGCACAACCTGACGCAGATCCTCCGCCTGACAATAGAGGGGTCATTCGATCCAGGATCGGCGCCTGAAGGCCTTAAATCCCTGCTCGTCCGATCCGCCGATACGAGCGCGTTCAGAGACCTGGAAACAAAGCTGAAACAGACGCTTGCCGACGTCCTGGAAGCCTTTAACCGTCTGATCGCTTAGGGGTCTTTGCACTCCAGCGACGGATTGTGGCAAGCTATGACGTTCTTGCGATGACCGGCACGGAAAGGCCCCTTAGCACGGCGGCGTCCGAAGCGTTGGAGCGCGAGGCAGGCGAACAGATGTCGAGGGGATTAGTGGCGGCGACGAGGACGGATGGCAGCCCGGCAGCTCCACGGCCGCCGGCAGCCGAAAACCGGGCCGATGAGGCAGCGCTCGTCGCCGCCGTCGGAAACGGTGACGGTCGCGCGTTTCGTTTGCTGATGGCGCGCCACCTCGGGAGCATCGTCTCCGTGGCACGGCGGATGCTGCGAGATGATGCGGAGGCGGAAGACATGGCCCAGGAAGCATTTTTGCGACTGTGGCGGTCGAGCGCGACGCTCGAAATCGGTCCGGCGGGAATTCGGCCATGGCTGCGCCGCGTCGTTTCGAATTTGTGCCTGGATCGGGTGCGCGGCCAGGGCCGCGTGACCGTTGTCGAGGAATTACCCGAGGTTCCTGAGCCGGCGAAGCAGCTGGCCGGACTCGAGAGTCAAGATACGCAACGCCGGGTCGAACTGGCGATGCAGAGGTTGCCCGAACGGCAGCGGCTGGCGTTGACCCTCTTTCATTTCGAGGGGCTGAGCCAGATCGAGATCGGTCAGGTCATGGGCGTATCAGACGAAGCGGTCGAATCGCTTCTGAGCCGCGCGCGACGGCAACTCAAGGCAGACTTGAAATCGGAATGGGAGTCGCTGCGCAATGACAGTGAACTCTGAAGTGCGGGAGACGGCAGGACGATGTCACGCAATGGTTTAAGCCCCGTGGGGCTCGATAAGCTGGAGGCGATCCTCGATACGTACGGCGCAGACCGTACGCGATGGCCCGCGCCTATGCGTCTCGCGCTGTCCAGCCTGATCGCAGGCAACCCCGATGCGCAGAAGATGCTGAAGGATGCCGAGGCATTCGATCGCCTTTTGGATAGTGCGCCGCACTACGACATGGGCCGCCTCGATAAATTGACCGAGCGGATCGCGTCTGCGGTCGAACGGCAGCCTCGGCTTGTTTCGAGCAAGTCCGCTGTCGCCAAAAGCGGGAGCGCCAGATGGACGGCGATGCGTCGCCATCATGGCATCGCTGCGACCGCCCTTGCTGCTTCTCTGGTGCTTGGCCTGTTTGCGGGGCAGCTGAAAGTGGTCAATTCGACAGCCGATGTTCTTCTTGGCGGCGATAACGCAACTGCTGTCAGCAGCCGGCAATTGGCGCTTTCCGACGATACCGACAGCTTTCTCGAAGAGGACATGCTGTGACGGCTGAAGTTGATCATTCGGTAACGACGCCTCGCCCGCGCTATCTCTATCCCGCCCTGATCGCGTCGCTGGCACTGAACCTTTTGTTCGTCGGAGTCTTTGCGACGGCAGTCTGGCATCACAGGCAGGAGGGGCCACCGCCGAGGGACAAAGGCTTTCTTGGATTCGTGAACCAGTTGTCCGCAGATCGCCAGGAGACGATCCGGAAGCAGGTCCTCGCCGCGCGCGAGTCCATGAAGGGGCTGCGCGAGAATGTCCGTACGTCGTGGCTGCAGGCCAATGCGCTTCTGGCCGCTGAGCCTTTCGACAAGGACAAGTTTCTGGCCGCTCTGATGCAGGTCAGGACCGCCGAAGATCGCTTCAAGACTGCCATCTATGGGACAGTGGCCGATACCGCTGCCGAGCTTACGCCAGACGAGCGAAAGCTCCTGCAGAAATGGCGGGCAAACCGCCACGCGAAAATGCTGACACCGCCGTCTGATCAAAAGGACGATAACAAGCCGGATTGAGCGTATCGGTTCGGCATCTGCTGGGTCCGTTAGGCCGCCAAGGCGAACAAGTCGGCCTGCCGCGCCGGAAGAAGACGCACGTTACAGGTCTGCGTGCCGTCGCGGTCGGTCGTCCTCGTCAGTTCCGCTCCCGAAAGCTCGCAGAGCGTCCGCGCCAGGATCATCCCGAAACCATCCTCTTGCGCAGTCGTGCCGACATCGCCGAGGACGACGACAGACAGGTCAATAGCATCCGGCGTTGCGGCCGTTTCGATGCGGAGGACCGCGCCAGCGGCAGCTTCGCGCGTAACCTCGGCAACGAGATTGATCAGCATCTGGCGCATGGCCTGATGATCGCCGACGATTTCGGCATCGTCCTCGGCTGCGATCGTAACGGCAATGGAGCGCGCTCCGAGATCGGCCGCGGAGAACGCACATGCTTCATCGATGACGGAGCGGAGACGGCTCGTCTCCCGTGACCGTTTGCGCTCCGGCGCGGTCAGCAGCGCGGTAATGGCCAGGGCGTCCTCGGCAGATTTCAAAAGGATACGCCCGCTCGCGTGAATGTCGCGCGCATAAGCACCATAGCCCGATCCGAGTGGCCCGAAAACTTCGTTGGTCATCAGCTCGGAAAACCCAAGGACCGCATTCAAGGGCGTCCGGAGTTCGTGGCTCATATGTGCCGTGAGCTTGGCCCACGCCGCGCGGTCGATGCCTGACGGCCCCGGATTTCCGCTGAGAAGTTCAGGAAGGCAGTCCTGCGGAATTTTGCGGGAAATTGGAGTTTTTGTATCAGAGTGACGATTTTCGCATGTGGCATCCACCCAGTCGCTTGCCGACGACGGAACAATAACGATGAGCATCGCCAACCCGGCGCCAGCCAAAAACAGCAACGTCGACAGCGTCTGCGCATCGAGCTGCGGGACGATGGCTCCCGCCAAAGTCAAAAGCGCCGCGACGAGGAGATAGGCATCTCGATAGCCCAAGCCACGACCGCCAAAGAAACGCGGAAGAGAGGTGTTTTCGCGTGATGCCGGGCTGCCGAAGGCAGCAATATTTCCCCGATGAGGAACGGACCAAGTCCGAGCCATCCTCAAAGTCCCCTGTTGAATTTTGATCTAGGTGCCCCGCCCCACAAGGCCGAAGACGATCATGTCTCCGAGCATGATCCGAGCTTCGCCGATTTGCGACTCACCTGTCGAGGGAGAAAAAATCGCTGGGGAATCAATTTTGTCGCTCTTTCGACGGCTTGAGCAGAACGGCTATGGGCTGTGGCTGAAATGCTCCAAGTAACTGTTAGTCGTCGAGCATCCGGGTGACCATTTCCAGGCAATCCCGGGATAGCCTTGGCGCCGCCGCGACGCGCTTCAGGGCCGCTTTTGCAAGGCTCTTCCGTTTGGGTTCGAGCGCGCGATAGCTACGGAATGCACCGAGCATCCGCGCCGCGACCTGCGGGTTGAGCGGATCGATCTCGAGCACCTTGTCCGCCAGGAACTCGTAGCCGGCACCGTCCGCGCGATTGAATTGCAGCGGGTTGTTGGATGCGAAGGTACCGATGAGCGCACGGACTTTGTTCGGCGTCGTGATCTTGAATCGAGGATGCTGGCAGAGTTTTTTTACATCATCGAGCGTTTCGGCTCGGGGCGATTGCGCCTGCGCGGCGAACCACATGTCGATGACGAGATGGTCGTCCTTCCAGCGTTCAAAGAAATCATCGAGAACCGCAGCCCGCCCCGGAGCGTCAACACCTGCAACGAGAAACATCGCATGGCAGGCGTCTGTCATGTTCGACGCTTTTTTGTAGTGCGCTTCCAGACGTTCGAAGTCGGAGTCACCGGCTCGCATCGTCAACAACGTCAGAGCCGCATTCCGCAAGGCGCGGCGTCCGGAACTTTTGGCATCGGGTGAGAACCGCTTCTCCCGCGAAGCTTCGGAATAGAGCGCCTCGAGATCATCTCCAAGCTTCTCGCCGACCGTCCGGCTGAAGATGCGGTGTGCCTCGAAGATCGCCGCGTGGTCAACCTTGCTTGCCTTCTCGCGCGCCACGTCGGCGACCGACGGCAGCTTGAGAAGTTCTGCGCGGTAAGCGTCGTCAAGCTCCGGATTGCGCAGTGCATATCGCAGCGCCTCGGCGAGCTTCTGCGTCTTGGACGCGACAACCGCCTTTGGCCGCTTGGCATCGAGGAGCGCGAGGATGCTTCGTGTCGCGTAGGCGTTGCTCGCCTGCCAGCGATTGAACAGATCGCTGTCATGATGCATCAGGAAGGCAAGATCCTGATCCGTCATAGGCATCGTGATCGCGACGGGTGCCGAGAAGCCCCGGAGAAGCGAGGGAACAGGCCGCGAGCTCACGCCCTTGAATTTGAAGTTCGTGGTTCGCTCCGTCACGGCCATGACGCCGTCACGGATTTTGACGCCGCCTTCGACCTCGAGATCCATTTCCTTGCCATTCTCCCCGAGCAGCGCCATGCTGATCGGAATGAAATATGGTTCCTTCTTTTCCTTGCCGGGTGATGCTTTGAGGACCTGGTGAACCGCCAGCTCCGCAGATTTCTTGCGCCGGTCGTAAGAGAGCTTGCAGACGAGTTCGGGCGTCCCGGCCTGCGTGTACCAGCGACGGAACTGCGTGAAGTCCTGGCCGCTCACGTCCGCGAAGCAGGCAATGAAATCTTCGATCGTAACCGCCTGCCCATCATGGCGATCGAAATAAAGGTCCATGCCTTCGCGAAATTTTTCGCGTCCGAGGATCGTTTCGATCATCCGGACAACTTCGGCGCCCTTCTCATAGACGGTCGGCGTGTAGAAGTTGTTGATCTCGACATAGCTCTCGGGTCGCACCGGATGCGCAAGCGGCCCCTGGTCTTCCGGAAACTGCAATGCTTTCAGCTGTCGTACATCGGCAATCCGCTGTACCGTGGCGCTGCGCTGATCGGCTGAGAATTCCTGGTCGCGAAAAACGGTCAAGCCTTCCTTTAGGCAGAGCTGGAACCAGTCGCGGCAGGTGATGCGATTGCCGGTCCAGTTGTGGAAATATTCGTGCGCGACGACGCTCTCGATCGATTCATAATTGGAATCCGTGGCGGTCTCGGGCGACGCAAGGATCAGGCGATCGTTGAAGATGTTAAGGCCCTTGTTCTCCATCGCGCCCATGTTGAAGTCGGAGACGGCGACGATGTTGAAGACATCGAGGTCGTATTCGCGCCCGAAGCGGGTTTCGTCCCATCGCATCGCGCGCTTGAGCGACTCCATCGCCCAGTGCGCCCGAGCTTCCTTCCCGTGCTCGACATAAATACGCAGATCCACCTCTCGTCCGGATTGCGTCGTGAACGTCGAGGCGATGGAAGAGAGGTCCCCGCCGACGACGGCAAAGAGGTAGGAGGGCTTCGGGTGGGGGTCTTCCCACACGGCGTAGTGCCGCTCGCCGCCAGGCAGCGTCCCGCGCTCGATCGGATTGCCGTTCGCCAGCAGAACCGGCGCAGTCTTGACATCGGCTTCGAGCCGGACCGTGTACTTTGCGAGCACGTCGGGCCGATCGAGAAAATATGTGATGCGACGAAATCCCTGCGCTTCGCACTGCGAGCAATAGACGCCTCGCGACAGATAGATCCCCTGTAGCGCCGTGTTCGCCTTCGGATTGATCGTCGTTACGATTTCGAGAGTGAATGGCTCTTTCGGCGGCGCCGGAATGGTCAGGCCGCTCTCGCTGATCCGATAGGATGACGGCTTCAGCTTCTTGCCGTCGAGCGCGACACTCTCGAGTTTCAGAATCTCGCCATCGAGTTTCAGAGGCGCCTTATTAGACGCCTGCGAAGCGGGATTTCTCCTGATGGTAAGTCTCGAAGCCACGCGCGTTTTCGTTGGTGCGAGTGCGATGTCGAGATAAACGGTGTCGATCAGGAATTCAGGAGGACGGTAATCGGCAAGGAGAACCGGCTTGGGATTTTCTGCTTTCATGGCACCCCGCTGCGAACGTATCGGCTCTTTCCGGGGAAGTTCCAACGTTCCGCCGTCCAGCCGCAGAGCTTTTAGCCTAGGCGATACCGGAAATCATCGTAGCCAAATGACCGAACAACCGTAATTGTTCCATCCTCGTTGAGAACTGTCAGTTCTGGCAGGGGGACGCCGTTGAACGTGTTATTCTTGACGAAGGAATATTGCATCATATCGGTAAAGATGATCCGATCGCCGATATTCAACGGCTGGTCGAACGAATATTCGCCGATGATGTCGCCCGTCATGCACGTCTTGCCGCCGAGGATGTAGGTGTGCGGCTTTTCGCCCGGTTCACTGGCGCCGACGATCTTCGGCGTATAAGGCACTTCCAGCACGTCCGGCATGTGCGTTGAAGCGGACGCGTCGAGAATGGCGATGTTTTTCTCGTTGTGGTGAAAGTCGAGCACCGAGCCGACGAGGTATCCGGCGTTGACGACGAGACCGGCGCCGGGTTCCAGAACGACGTCCACCTTGAACTCTGTTTTGAATGCATTGATTGCGGCGATGAGCTTCCCGATGTCGTAGCCGGGCGTGTTGATGAAGTGGCCGCCGCCGAAGTTCACGACCTTCACCCGGCGAACATAGGCCCCGAATTCCCGCGCCACGTGCTCGATCAGCCCGACGGAGCCTTCGTGCCCTGACTCGCACAGTGCGTGCGTATGCAGAATTTCAACCTCGTCCCAGGGCACGCGATCCAGCGTGTCGCGCGTCGCCCCGAAGCGCGAGAACGGGGCACACGGGTCATAAAGCGCGCCGCCGAGTGTTGCGTTCGAATAGCCCGGATTGATCCGGATGCCGATCTTGAGCCCCGGATGTCTCCGGATCACCGGCAGGTTCTTGATGATCTGCTCGGGCGAATTGAAATAGATGTGCTGGGCGAGTTTGGTCAGTCGCTCCACCTCGCCTGGGGCATAAGCGGGCGAATAGACGTGCACTTCCTTCCCGAATTCCTCTTGTCCGAGCCGCGCTTCGTACTCTCCACTCGCGGTCGTGCCGTCGAGCACGTCCCGCATGATCGGAAAGGCCGCCGGAAGGGCGAACGCCTTCGTCGCAAGAAGGATTTTGCAGCCCGATTGGCGCTTGATTTCCGCCGCACGGGCAAGATTGCGCTTCAAGGCCGCAACATCCAGCACGTACGCGGGCGTCGCAATGGATTGCACCCAATCGGAAGTCTGGAGGTTCAACTCTGATAGCTCGGACAATTCCAATCACCGGTTCAACGAACAATGGCGTCTGATGACGAGACGCGCACCGGCCCTGCGGTCGCGCCGGGCCACTTGTAAACGAATGTCAGATAGGCAAGCGAAACGTATATGGCCCCGAATGCCAAAGTTCCAAGCAACGCAGAAGCTTCATAGAACGACAAGCCGTGGAGCCATTCCGGCCGTGCACTCCCAAAACCTGCGATCTCGGTCGCGTGGTCCGGGAGCTTCGACCACGCGCGCTCCGTCCCGAGCAGCAGGTCGTTGAGGCCCCACGTCAGTGCGCCCATGAACGCGAGCCCGCATGACAGGAGGACAAAAGCCAGCAGCCGCAGGGATATCGGCGCCTCACGGAGAAAGAGCCAAAGCCCGGCGATATAAGCCGAGATCATCCCGAAGCTCACTGAGACGACGGTGATGACGAGCCCCGTCAGATCGTCCCGGATCGAGAGGATCTCGGCTTCGCTCATCAGGTTTCGACCGAAAAGAGCTTCTTCTGATCGGCTTTCTCGATCTCCTCGACGTGCCAGGGCAAACCCTGTTCGGCAAGTTCGTCGAGGAACGGTTCGGGCGGGAGCTGTTCGACGTTGAAGACGCCTTTGCCCTTCCAGATACCTTTGAACATCATGATCGCGCCGGTGACGGCCGGAACGCCGGTCGTATAGGAGACGGCCTGCGCGCCGACTTCCTTGTTCGTCTCGGCGTGGTCGCAGACGTTCCAGATCATGTACCGCTTCTTCTTGCCTTTTTTCTGGCCCTTCAGAACGACGCCGATCGACGTCTTGCCGGTATAGTTTTCCGCAAGCGAAGAGGGCTCGGGAAGAACGGATTTCAGGAATTCCATCGGAACGACCGGTGTGCCCTTGTACATGACGGGATCGATGCGAGTCATGCCGACGTTCTGCAGCACCTCGAGGTGTTTGATGTAATTGTCGGAGAAGGTCATCCAGAAGCGGATCTGCTTCAGGCCCTTGATGTTCTCGACGAGGCTCTCTTCTTCCTCATGATAGATGAGATAGGATTTGACGGGCCCGACCTCCGGATAGTCGATCATCGTCGAGATCGATAAGGGATCGATCTCGATCCACTCGCCGTCTTTCCAGTATTTGCCGCGCTGGGTCACTTCCCGAAGATTGATCTCCGGATTGAAGTTTGTCGCGAAGGCCTTGCCATGGCTGCCCGCGTTGCAGTCGATGATGTCGATCGTGTGGATCTCGTCGTAGAGGTTCTCCTGCGCATAGGCACAGAAGATATTCGTGACGCCCGGATCGAAGCCGCAGCCGAGAACGGCCATCAGACCTTTCGATTTGAACTTCTCATGGTAGGGCCACTGGTATTTGTACGTGAACTTCGCTTCCTCGCGTGGTTCGTAGTTGGCCGTGTCCATGTAGTTGACGCCCGCTTCGAGGCAGGCATCCATGATCGCGAGATCCTGGTAAGGCAGCGCCATGTTGATGACGAGGTCGGGCTTGATCTCGTTTAGGAGCTTGACCGTATCCGCGACGATATCTGCATCGAGCTGATGGATCTCGATCGGTGTCTTGCACTCTGCCTGGACCTTCTTGCAGCTTTCCAGACGGCGAGACGCGAGATGGATCTTCTTGAACACGTCGCGATTCATCGCGCACTTCTTTGCGACGACCGAGCCCGCAGCACCTGCCCCAATGATGAGTACGTTATCCACTCGCCCGCTCCCAGAATTGAAAGAACTAGCCCTACCGGCTCGAAGCGCGTGAAGGTGCGCGCTGGGGGCCGGAAATAGGGCACGCGGGCCGCGAATTCAATACTCACGAGGGCTTGCGGGTACAGACATGCTGAAAGACAGCAAAAATCGCACAAATCACCGATTGTGACAGGTCATATCGCGCGCTGATGCCGGCGCCGCCCGGTCATCGACATCAAATCTTAAGATCCTATTTGGAAGGAAATCCTGCTTCCCGGAATACTTGTGTGACAGCTCGCAGAGGAAGGAGGCATCGGATTCGATCATCACGTTCAGCAAATCTCGATAGGAACGGTATTCCGAGCTTTGCTGGTCGTAGGCTTCGCTCGCGATGGCAAAATCGACTTTTTGCAGCAGGCTGCTCGTGAACTTGAAATGCAGAAGCGGCAGCTGAATGCCAGGATCCGGCGGACGGTTGGCTTTGTGCGGGCCTTCATAGCGCCAGCCGTCGTCCCAGCGGATAAGGGGAACCTTGGACAGCGCGCAAAACGGTTTTGATTTTTGAATTCCGAACAGACCTCGAAGGGCGGCCTTCATCCTCGGCAGAGGTGCCGATCGGCGCCGGCCGTAGAGCGGAATTTGATGTTCGCGTACCAGGCGCTGCCGGACGCCATTCTGCCGTCCGCGGAATTCATTCTGGCCGTCGACCCACCCGCCATAATCACAATCATCGAAGTACGGGTAGCGCGCCAATAGCTCTTCCTTGCTTTGCGGTGTCTCATGATTGCGTAACTCCCGCGCCCATTCGGGGTAGAAGTCCACCATCACCGCTCCGACGGCCGTTCGGCCGCAGCTATCGAGATAGTCCACGAACGTGTTGATGTCTTCAAATCCAGGGGGCAATTCCAGAAGCTCGTCGGCATCGACCAAAAGGCTCCACCGCCCATTGCAGTACGTCTGCGGAAGTGCCGTGCGCCACCAGTAATGGGCTTTTTTGCCGTCAACGAGTTCAGCAAAGGTCAGATCGCTTCCGACGACGGCACAATCGGGTTGCGCCATCAGGTATTCGCGCGTTCCGTCATCGGAACGATCGTCGAGGAAAACGAACTGCTCGACGCCCAGCTTTCGGTAATGGTCCAGGAATGCAGGAAGAAAAAAAATCTCGTTCTTGAGAATGCAAAGGACCGTCGCCTCCGGGGTGCACCTTGCGCTCTTCAATTCGCGGAACATCCGAACTCTCTATTCTAGCCTAGGTCTGCTCTCTACAGCAAAAGAGTCCCGTTGCTGAGAAAATCTCTGCCACGCAAGCCCGTCCCCGTGACGGTATCCACGTAGCCACACCCAAAGAAAACTTACCCCAAAGCCAACGCCGGAAATTGGCTCCGCCCTTGAACGAGCATGGCCGACTGGCCTATGCCTAATTAGGTCCAAGGTGATAATTGACTTTTCCTGACGTAACGAAGGGTGGCAAGCCCGAATTGCGGACGATTATGACAAACTTTCCGGAAATCGGGGTGGCTGCGCCCAATCGCGAGAATGGTCGGATGCTGGCTGCAACCAATCCTTTGTTTCAATGGGGATTGAAGACATTTGGAGCCTGGAGGTTCGACGTCTCCGGCGACGCAGAACTTGTGCCCCTGAGCTTTCGTTTGAATGAAAAGCATCTCGCGCGCTTTGCGACGCCAGAAGCGCTTGATGCGCGTCTCGATCAGATCGACGCCATTCGCCCGATAGAACGTGTCTTCGTCATGGGATGCGGGCGTTCCGGCACATGGCTGCTCACCGGATTGATGTCGACGTTCGAGGATGTTTGCGTCGTTGCCAAGGAAACACCGGTTGAAATGTTTGGCCAGTTGACGTCAACCGGGCAGACTCTCATCCTCAAACGCAACCTGGTGGCGTTCAAGCGCTTCAACGACATCCCGGCAAGGATCAAGATCGCCTACATCATTCGCCATCCGTTCGACGTCCTGACCAGCCATCATCCGGCGACCAAGCGGCGCGTCTATCATATCATCCCGACGCGCTGGGTCGGTGAAATGCAGGCCCTGCGTTTGGCTCTGGAAAGCGGCAGAGAGCATCTTTGCGTTGTTCGCTACGAAGACTTGGTGACCGACTGTGCCGGTGCTGAAAAGAAGCTGAGCGACGAACTCGGCTTGAAATCGAAAATGCCGGTTCAGGACTTCACAACAGCCTTTAATCCATCGAAACGCGCGTCCAGGGCGATGCACGGCGTTCGCCGCATCGATACGCACTCGCTGCACAAATACAAGAGCGATCCGGAACGGATTGCATACCTCAAGACAATCAAGCCGCAGCTCGGCGAAACGCTCGATTGGGTCGCGAGCCGGTTCGGCTACGACACCAGCCTGTGATGATATTCACTTCTTCACGTCGATCCAGATGAAGCCGTTCCGGTTCGGCATCTTTATTTTTGGCAGTGTCTCTGTGCTGATGACGTCGTTCTCGCCAATGATCTTGTTCGCCGCGAGAAGATAAGCCGTGATCGCGTAGGTCTCATCTGCTGACAAAGAGCCGGGTGCCGAAGGCGGCATGCTGCGCGAGATGAAATCGAATATCGTTGTCGCGAACGGCCAATAGGGTCCGATCGCCTTGCTCGGGTTATCGGGCGTCGGCGGCTTCGGTTCGCCGACAAGTTCCTCCGCTGTCGCACCTTCGCCATGGTCGCCGTGGCAGCTCGCGCACTTCTGGGCATAAAGCACACGACCGTCCTTCGCGCCACCGCGTCCCGGCAGCAGGCCTCGGCCATCGGGGAAGATCGTCCTGTTCCACTTGCTGACTTCATCGGCGCTCATCGGCTTGCCGAGGCGCGGAGCCATGACGTGGCTGTCGCTTGCTGCGGCTGCCGCAGCAGCGATGACAAGGCCAAACATGAAGGCCACGCCTCTAAGCGTAGACATGCGTAATCTCGCCGTCTTCATCAATCGCCCAGCAAACGATGGCGTTGTAATGGAAATACCCGTCTCGGCCTCGTTCCCTGACAAGCACATCCCGTTCGGGCTGCACATAGCCGGTTTCATCGGTCGCGCGGCTCTTCAAGGTTGCCGGATTGCCGTCCCATTTCCACGGCAGGCGAAATCGCGTGAAGCACTGTGGCAAGACCGGATCTTGCAAGTCTGCCTCGGCCCACGAGTGTCCTCCGTCCGCCGAAATGTCGACCCTGGCGATCTTGCCGCGGCCGCTCCAAGCCAGACCGCGGATTTCATAGACGTTCGGGCCGTACATCTTCTGCCCCGGCGACGGCGATGTGATGAGAGACTTGGCATGCATGACGAACGTGAACATGCGCGCTTTGCCCGAAGGCAGGAGCTCGGTGTATTTCGCGGTCTCGTTGCGCGTCATGGCGGGCTGATCGGTGATCTGCAGCCGTCTCAGCCATTTGACGTTCGTGATGCCTTCCCAGCCCGGCACAATGAGCCGGACGGGATAGCCGTTCTCCGGACGCACCCGCTCACCATTCTGATAGAGAGCGATCATGGCGTCGTCGGCAAGCTTGGAGAGCGGCAGACTGACATTCAGAAGACCGGCATCGCCGCCCTCTGCGATAACCCAAGATGCTTTGGAATCGACACCAGCTTCGTCGAGCAGGATTGACAGCGGCACGCCGGTCCATTCCGAACAGGAGACGAGTCCGTGAAAATCACCGACCGGACGCTGGATCGGCTCCTGATGCCACCCGGCATTGCTATTGCCGCCGCACTCGATGAAGAGGAAGCGCGAGCGCATCGGATAACGGAGCAGGCTCTCGACAGTATATTCCAGCGGCTGTCGGACAAGGCCGTGGATGACGAGACGGTGCAGAGCCGGATCGATAGAGGGAACGCCGTCATGGTGGCGCTCGAAGTGCAACCCGCTCGGCGTCACGATGCCCTCGAGATCTTGAAGAGGGGTCCAGGAAACACCTTCACCCGCGGGTGTCCGGTTGCCGCCGATATTGCGAACGACGTACTTCTCATATTCCGACGGCGTGCCGTAGCCGGTGAACGGACCGCCGGTCTCATGGAGCCACGGCGGGTCGGCGGGATCCACAGGTGAAGGCGTCGTGGCGGTTTCTTCGGCCCGAAGCGGGCGAGCAATTGCCTGCGCAGTCGCGAGCACCACGCCGCCCTTGAGAAAAAGGCGGCGGTGCAGAAGACCGCCGCCCGCGATAGGCGTTAAATCGTCGTTTGAAAGCTTGACGGCCACGCCGTCGGCCTGGATACGTCAGGACTGCCCCGTTGAGCTGCCCTTGAAGACGTTTCCTTTCGAATCTTCCGCCTCGACGCTCATCACGTCAGACGGATTGCCTTGATAGGTGAAACGGAAATGCGGATTTTCGCTGATCGAAATGCCGCCCGTCATCGTAAAAACCAGCTTTCCGCCGGTCTTCACCTGAATTTTGTCGACAAAGTGCGCAGGGATATAGAGCCCCGTCAGCTGGTCCATCTGCATGCCGGAACTGTTCGGATGCTTGATCATGACCTGGGCTTCTTCCAGGCCTCCATTATCGGGATCTTTGAAAGCCGTCATGACCTTCATCTTGCCCATTGTCTTCGCCGCTTCTTCCGGGTCCTTGCCGGCAGGGGCTGAGCAACCGCCCGAGGCTTTGACGAATTTTGTCGTCATGAAGAGCTTGCCGTCGTTCGTTTCGGCGATTGCGCGGACTTCGGAATATTGGTCAATGCGCACGCGCGTCGCCAGGACGCGCTCACCACTTCCGGCCGCATCGCCGTAGGTGAACGTCGCGACCACCGGAGAGGGGTTCTTGTCGATGACGAGGGTCAGCGATTTGACGTTCTTGGCAAACTCACCCGGCAATCGGACGCTGATCGGAACCGTCGAGGCATCCTCGGCACGATAAGGCGCATCGAGCGTGATCTTCCCGGCGCCGTCCTGGATCTGGTGGCTGCCATAAAGGTCGGTCTTGATTCCCTCCCAGATGGCCGCGTCATCATCGGCGCGTGCAACTGTCTGCGCAGCCAGGCCCAAAGCAACCGCCAGTCCGGCTGCAGCCGCTGTCTTGAGAAATCTGCTTTGCATTGTTTCCTCGCTCGCCGCTTTTTGGGCGGTCTTATGCATCCTGAATCCCGAAATTCAGGGAAATAATCCTACATCAATATTGTGGATTGGTCATCTGGTTTGCAAGATATGGCAAGAGCGTAGGAAAATGGCGGCTAAGGCACTCCGCAAACAGCAAAATTATTTTATCGTAGAGCCGTTCTAAGCAACGCTAGTCCGGCTGAGCCAAGCCCGCCAGCCTCCGAATCCGGTGATGTCCTCGGCGCCTGCAACGGCGTGGCTTTCGCACAGAAAGCCTTTGACGCGCCGCCCGTCTTCCAGGACCAGTGTTCCGATGCCGAGCGGCGCCGGAATGAGAGCGACGAACGAGCCGAACTCAGCTTCGTCCATTTCCCAAATCTCGACCTCGATGGCGCCCGGGCCTGTGCCTTCATAGACGAGCCCCGGTTTCGGAGGATTCGTCCCCGATAGTGCGTAGAGCCGGTAGCCCGCAGCCGTCCGCGACGTCTCTCGGTAAACCGCGTCGCGCTCTGTGAGCTGAGTGTTGAGTGGCTGACCCGACAGATGCGCGCCGACCACGGCAATTTGAACCGTCTTCTTCTTGGAGGGCCGGACAGCCACGCGCATCGTATCGAACAGGGCGGCCTGGGTGGCGCCAAGCTTGGCGTCCGAAAGCGCACGGTGCAACGCATCCCCGATGGTTGCGATCTTGCCGTCGGCGAAGGCGCGCCCGATGACCGTGACGCCGAACGGAATGCCGTCTTCGCGAAATCCCGCCGGAACGGCAAGTGCGGAGAGGTCGAGAAGATTCACGAAATTCGTATACGCGCCGAGGTTCGAGTTGAGGCGGATCGGGTCGGCGACCATCTCACTGATCTTGTAGGTCGTCCCGGTCGTCGGCAGCACCATCACGTCCATACGCTTCCACTCGGCGTCGGCCGCGCGGCGAAACTCGGCCAGGCGGTAGAAGCTCTCGAATGTCTGCAGCGCCGTCTTCGCTCGCGCACCGCGAATGATGTCGCCGACAACCGGGTTCAGATCGTGGTCTGGCAGATCATCGGTTGCAAAAAGCCGCTCGGCCACCCACGGGCCATCGTAGAGCATCGCCGCAGTATCGCGAAACGGTGCGTAGTTGAAGGGCGTGATCTCGACACCGAGCCCTGCGAGACGGTCGATCGTATGATGATAGAGCCGTCGATATTCCGCGTCATCGAAAAACGATAGGGGCGAATTGGGGACGCCCACTTTCAAAGGGCGTCCGACGCTTTCTACGACGAACGGTGGCGCGTCGGCCCGCGCGAAACAATCGTCCTTGTCGAACGCTGCAGCAACCTCGGCGACCCGCGCCGCGTCGGCGACCGTCAGGGCAAAGATCGACACGACGTCCTGGCTTTTGCAGGCCGGAACCACGCCACGCGTCGAGATGATCCCTTTCGTCGGCTTAAGCCCGACAATGTTATTGAAAGCGGCGGGAACGCGGCCGGAGCCCGCTGTGTCGGTCCCGAGAGAAAACGAGACCAACCCCGCGGCCACGGCAACCGCCGATCCGGAACTCGACCCGCCTGAAATATAGTCTGGATTGAAAACGCTCGTCGGGATGCCGTAGGGCGAGCGCGTGCCGTTGAGGCCGGTCGCGAACTGGTCGAGGTTCGTTTTCCCGATCAGGATTGCGCCCGCGGCCTCGAGACGTTCGACGACGGTTGCGGATCGCTCCGGCGTATAGGCGAATGCCGGGCAGGCGCACGTCGTCGGCATTCCTGCAACGTCGATATTGTCCTTGACCGCGAAGGGAATGCCGTAAAGAGGACCTCGCGGCGCGAGGCGCAAACGCGCCTTCGCCGTCTCGCTGTCAACGAGCGCAATCCAATCCGGCTGAATGCCCTTCTCATGGATGCGCCGATAAACTTCGTCGAGGACGGCCTCCGGCGTGATTTCGTTGTCTTCATTGAGTCCAATGAGATTGCCGATGTCGAGCGAGAGAGTCACGCCGTCACCTCCACGAGTGGTTCTTTCAAGACGACGAGGGTTTGACCGAGCGAAACAGGCCGCCCTTCCGAGCAGCGGACTTCATGAACAATGCCGCTCGCGGGTGCCGGAACGGCCATTTCCATTTTCATGGATTCCACAATGATCAGGGTTTCGCCCTCGGCGACTTGTCGCCCTGCCTCAACGAGAACTTTCCAGACGCTGCCGGGGACCGGGCTTTCAACTGCCGTAGCACCGGGTGGCAGCGCTGCCTCGCTATCCTCATCTTCAAAAACATCCGATGCGCCTGCAGCGCCGTCCTGATCGCTTCGCTGCCATCGCGCACGCTCGGCTTCGAAGGCCGCCTGCTGACGGGATTTGAACGCGGCGATCGTCTCGGCGTTGTTGGCGGTGAAGGCCAGGTAGTCCTTGAGGCGGAATGTGGTCGGTTCGATTTTGACGCTCGCCTGTCCTTCGAGGAAACCATCACGGAATGCTAGAAGCTCGTCGCTCGAGACCGGATAAAACCTGATTTGATCGAAGAAGCGTAAAAGCCACGGCGAACCGGCTTCGAAAACCTTTGTCGTCCGGTAGGTGTTCCACACCTGACACGTCCGCCCGAAGAGCTGATAGCCGCCCGGTCCTTCCATGCCGTAGATGCACATATACGCGCCGCCGATGCCGACGACGTTGTCGGGCGTCCATGTGCGTGCCGGATTGTATTTCGTCGTCACGAGGCGGTGACGCGGATCGAACGGCGTTGCGACCGGCGCGCCGAGATAAACGTCGCCGAGACCGAGCACCACATATGTCGCGTCGAAAACGATACGCTTCACGTCATCGACGGACTCGAGCCCATTGATGCGCCGAATGAACTCGATGTTCGACGGACACCACGGCGCATCCGGACGGACGCCCTGCATGTACTTGTCGATGGTCTTTTGCACGGCCGCATCGTTCCACGACAACGGCAGATGGACGATGCGCGACGGCACCTCGATGTCGCTCAGGTCGCCGAGCGAATCTTCGATCTCCGAAAGCTCCTCCAGGAGATCTTCGAGCGGCAATGCCGCGCCGTCGTAATGGATCTGGAGCGAGCGGATGCCGGGTGTCAGATCGAGAATGCCCGCGCGTTTCTTTTTTTCGAGCGCAGTCATCAGCATATGCGCTCGGAACCGCAGGGTGAAGTCCAGAATGATCGGTCCATACTCGACGAGCATGTAAGCATCGCCGGCTCGCCGATAGACGACACGGGGCTTGTCGCCGGATGCCTCTCGGCCACCGATGATGCAGTCGTCGGCGCCCCACTTGCCGTTCGGAAATGTCGGGGCTGCGACGGCGGTGAGCGATGAGATTTCAGCAGTCTGCTGCGTGAGCCGCGCCGCCGCCTCGGCGGGTGTCAGGCGCACGAAGCGTACTTTGTCGCCCGGACGCAATTGCCCCATCTTCCAAAGCTCGGCCTGCACAATCGTTGCCGGGCAGACGAAGCCGCCGAGCGATGGCCCGTCGGGTCCGAGGATCACCGGCATGTCGCCCGTGAAGTCGATCGTGCCGATAGCATACGCGTTGTCGTGGATGTTGCTCGGATGCAGGCCTGCTTCGCCGCCATCGGTGCGTGCCCAAATGGGCTTCGGTCCGATCAGGCGAATGCCGGTCGGATTGGAATTGTAATGAACTTCCCAATCCGTCGAAAAGAACGTCTCGACATATTCGGGAGCAAAGAAGTCCGGCGCACCGTGAGGTCCGTAGAGGACGCCGATGTCCCAGGTGTGGGTCAGCGGCGGCTTGAGATTGGCCGCAAGCATCTTCGTCGGTGCCTCGCTCGCTTCAGCGCCGATATGCAATATATCGCCCGTCATCAGCACGCGACCGCCATGACCGCCGAACTTGCCGAGCGTGAATGTCGATTTGCTGCCGAGATAGCACGGAACGTCGATGCCGCCACGGACGCCAATATACGCACGAACGCCCGGACCTTTGACGCTGCCGATCTTCAGCACTTGTCCCGCCTTGACGGCAAACGGCTGCCAATACGCAACCGGTTCGCCATCGAGCGTCGCAGAAAGCTCGGCACCGCCGAGGCAAACAGTCGTCTCGATATTGAAGCGCAGTGTCGGGCCGGAGAGTGTCGTCTCGATCGTCGCCGCGCGTTCGTCATTGCCGAGCAGGCGATTGACGAGACGGTGCGAGAGCGGATCCATCGGGCCGGACGGCGGCACGCCGACGGCCCAATAGCCGACGCGCCCGGGCCAATCCTGGATCGTCGTCTGCGTGCCGGGCGAGAGAACCTCGATGGTATCGGCCTTGTACACAAACGTCTGCAGCGTCCGCGTCAGCATCTTGCCCGCAGCAAAGACCTGGGAATGCGAAAGCTGTCGTAAGTAATCGAGATTGGTCTCGATCCCGCCGACACGCGTCTCATCGAGCGACGCCTGCAGTTGCGACAATGCCTCCGCACGTGACGCGGCCTTGACGATGATCTTCGCGATCATCGGATCGTAGAACGGCGAGACTTCCGATCCGCTTTGCACCCACGTTTCGATCCGGGTGTCGGACGGCCATGAAACTTCCGTCAGGCGTCCCGAACTCGGACGAAAATCTCGGCCCGGATCTTCTGCGTACAGGCGGACCTGGATCGAGGCCCCGCGCGGAACGAGCGTTGACTGCTCCGGCAACAGGAACTCTCCTGCCGCTTGCCGCACCATCCATTCGACGAGATCGACGCCGAAAACTTCTTCCGTGACGCCGTGCTCGACCTGAAGCCGTGTATTGACTTCAAGGAAATAGAACTCGTTTGTCTCGGCATCGAAAAGATATTCGACGGTCCCGGCGCTTTCGTAATTGACCGACTGTCCGAGCCGCCGCGCCGTCTCCCACAAAGCTGCGCGCGTTGCCTCCGGCAGGTTCGGAGCAGGGGTTTCTTCGATGACCTTCTGGTTCCGTCGCTGTGCAGAGCAGTCGCGTTCACCAAGTGAGACGACGTTGCCCTTGCCGTCGCCAAAAATCTGCACCTCGATATGGCGGCCGCGCGCGACGTATTTCTCGATGAAAATTCCTGCGTTCTTGAAATTATTGCGCGCCAGGCGTTCGACGCGTTCGAACATCGGCGCGATCTCGTCGGCGGACGAGACGAGCTGCAACCCGATGCCGCCGCCGCCGGCCGTGCTCTTGATCATAACCGGATAGCCGATGCGTTCCGCTTCGCTCTTCGCGTGCTCAACATCGCGAATGAGACCCGAGCCCGGCGCCAGCGGCACGTTCGCTTCGAGCGCAAGCTCGCGCGCTTTGTGCTTCAAACCGAAGGCACGCATGTGCGGCGGCTTTGGACCGATGAATGCGATGCCGGCCTTCTCGCAGGCTTCCGCGAAGTCAGGATTTTCCGACAGGAAGCCGTAGCCGGGATGGATGGCTTCGGCGCCCGTCTTCTTCGCGGCATCGAGAATGACATCATACTTCAGATAGCTTTCAGCAGCAGGGGAGGGGCCGATGGCGACGGCCTCTCCCGCTTGCATGACGTGCATCGAATGCCGGTCTGCTTCCGAATAGACGGCCACGCTCGCGATGCCCATCCGGTCGAGCGTCCGGATGATGCGGCAAGCGATGGCCCCGCGATTGGCGATCAGCACTTTGCGAAACATGTGCGTCACGCCCCCTTCGCCCAGATGAGAACCTCGATCGGCGTCGGATTGTAGGCGTTGCACGGGTTGTTGAGCTGCGGACAGTTCGAGATCAGCACGATGACGTTCATGTGTGCGGTCATCTCGACGTACTTGCCGGGCGCTGACAGCCCGTCTTCGAACGTCAGACCGCCATCGGGTGTCACGGGAACGTTCATGAAGAAATTGATGTTGTGCCCGATGTCGCGTTTCGACAGCCCGTATTGCTCATTCTCGGCGATCGCGAGCATGTAGCTGTCGCGGCAGGCATGCATCGACTTCTTTTCGAGCGCGTAGCGCACGGTGTTGCTTTCCGTTGCGCAGGCGCCGCCGAGCGTGTCGTGGCGGCCCACTGTGTCCGCGGTGATGGTCAACATGGGACGACACCTGTCAGACAACAGAACCGTTCCGGCCGTCAGATAGATGTTGCCCTGCTCGCGAACGGTATCGGACGCTGAGTAGCGTTCGCCGGGATCGTCGGCATTGAAGAAGAGGGTGTCTGCCGCCTGATTCCCCTCGAGATCGAGAATGCGGAACGTCTCGCCTTCGCGGACGACATGCATCCAATAATCTCCTGCCGGAACGACGCGCCGATAGATCGCGTTGGTGTCGTGGAAGCTGCTTTCTTTGATCATCAGTGCGTCTCCTCGCAGCAACCGGCAAGAAAGATCCGGTTGTTTTCGAAGCCGCGGCCGTTTTCTGGCCGCGAGAGACGCGCAGGATCGTCGAGCGCGGCCGGTGGCCCCTCGAAAATCTCGAACTGCGCGCCCTTTCGCGGGTAGCTGTTTGCCGGATTGAAGGGATGCGGGCAGGTGTGAAACAGCACGAGCGTGTCCATCTCAAAGCGCAGTTCCACTCGGGCGCCGGCCTTTGCGGCCGTAGAATCGAGCGACATCGCACCGTTCTCTGCGACGACGATCTTGCTGAACCAATTGACGTTGGCGGCGAGATCGCGGCGCGTCAGCCCGTATTTCGCCCCTTCGACCAGGAAGCTGTCGTGACCGTTCTGCTGCCAGTCATTACGCGCGACCTGATAGCTCTTCTCGCCCCATTTGCGGACGACGATCGCTTTGGTCGTGTTGCCGCAGACTGTTTCATGCCAGCCGAACGTGTCGGCCACGATCGAGCAAAAGATGCGCCCCATGTCGGAATAGAGGCAGTGTCCGGTCGTCAGCTTGAAGGTATGCTGGCATTTAAGGGTGTCGGGTGCGTTGTACCGCTCGAGCAGGTTTTGCGGATTGTAGAACAGCATGCCGATGTTGGTGCCGCCCTCGGCATCGGTCAGCCTCAGCCGCATGTTCCGCCGCATCAGCAGCGACCAATGCTTTCCTCCTGGTAGCGTGTCCGAGTAGATCAAGTTCCCCATCTCAAACTCCCAACGCAGGAGCATTTCTCGAAGGCGCCCTGCGTGTCAGTCCGGGTCGTCCCGGGTTGGTGACAAGCCGCCGAGGGTCGTCCCTGGCGGAAACGTGATGGCCTACGAATGCGGAGTCGAGTGTCCATGCCGCGTGAGAAAGCCGGGAGATCCGGCGACCTTCGGCGGCCAGATCTCAATGTCCTTCGTGATTGTCGCGCCCTGGGGCACGGCGGCACCGTTGATGGCCGGTGTGAGGTCGGCTGAGAGCCGCGCCCCATAGCGTTCCACCTCTTCTGGCCGGTTGCGGGGACGCTCGAATGCGATGATGCGGGTCCCGAGAGCAAAGGCCTCGCGCAGATCGTGCGTTACCATCACCACCGTCAATTCCGACTCATTCCAGATGCGGCGCATCAAGACGTGAATGTCCGCACGGATACCGGGATCGAGTGCGCCGAAAGGCTCGTCGAGAAGCAGGATCTTGGGACGCCGCATCACGGCCTGGGCAAGCGCAAGACGCTGCTGCATGCCACCCGAAAGCGACGACGGGTACTTCTTCTCACTTCCTGAAAGTCCGACCGCTTCGAGAAGTGCTTGTGCTTCCTCTTCGGCCCTCCTCCTTTTGCTGCCGAACAGACGACCGAGACCGCCGCCCCTCTCGAATTCCCGCCCGATGATGACGTTGCCGAGCACGGTCAGATGCGGAAACACCGAGTAGCGCTGGAACACGACGCCGCGGTCGGCGTCGGGTTCCGGCTTCAGTGGTTGGCCCGCCACCGTGATGCGTCCGCGCGTCGGCTGCTCTTCGCCGAGCAGCATGCGCAGGAATGTGGTCTTTCCGCACCCCGAGGGACCGACCAGCGCCACGAAAGCTCGCGGCGCGATCGTGAGATCGATCTGCTCGAGAACGACGTGGTCGCCGTATTCCTTCCAGACTTTGTCGAAGACGATCGCGTTCATGCGGCCCTCGCCTGGGCAAACCAGGGAAAAGCCTTGCGTTGGAGAAGGCGCAAACCGAGGTCCATCAGAAAGGCAAGGAGCGTGATCCACGCGACATAGGGCAGGATCACGTCCATCGAGAGATAGCGCCGGACCAGGAAGATGCGATATCCGAGGCCCGCGTCGGCGGCGATCGCTTCGGCCGCAATCAGAAAGAGCCAAGCCGGACCGATTTCCAGCCGCACCGAGTCGATGAGGCGTGGCAGCGTTTGCGGGAGGACGACGCGCAGCGCAATCTGCATGCTCGACGCCCCGAGCGTCTGCGCCTTGATGAGCTGCTCGCGCGGGATGTCCTCGACCCGGAGCGCAATATCGCGAATGAGCTTCAGAGACGTTCCGACGACAATCAGCGTGATTTTCGACGCTTCCCCAAGGCCCATGACGATGAAGAGAATGGGCAGAAGCGCAAGCGGCGGCACCATGGACAAGACTGCAATCACCGGACCGAAAGTAGCGCCCGCGAGCGGCAGCAAGCCGATGATGATGCCGACGACAAGCGCGATGACGGTCGAGATCGCGAGGCCGGTGAGGAGCCTCGTCAGACTCGCGGTCGTGTCTTCCCAGAGCAGATAATCCCCGGTGCGGGCGTCGGGCTTCAAAGCATAATCGTCAATCGCCGCGCCCATCCGCGAGAAGCTCGGAAGAAGTTTGTCATTCGGGTTTTCGGCGAGCCGCACGCCGGAACCGATGACATATGCGAGGCAAAGAAAAGCAAATGGCAGGAAGGCGAGCGCGAGCCGCCATGATCGATCGGGACGAAAGTTGATCGCGCGCATAAAGGTCGCCTTCCCGGTTTATCTGTGATTGAGGCCGCGGCGTGCTCAGAGCTTGCCGTCTTCGGCTTCCTTCATGTACGTCGCGTCGTAGCGAAACTTCACGTTCCCCTTGTCGCCGAAGACGGATTTATCCGGGAATTCGACGCCTATCGCGCCCGCTGATTTCGCGTCCTTACCGAGCAGCGCCTTCTCGAAGAGGAAGTTGGAGACGAGTTCGGTCGTCTTCTTGAGCTGACCGCCCGTCGTGAACGCCACGGCATCCTTGGGTTCCGAGAAGAGCTTCGTGGTCGCAAGCTGCTCGTCGAAGCCCTTGAGATCGGTTCCGGACGCTTTCGCCATCGCTTCCTTCGACGTGGTGCCGTCCTTCATCGTCGCGAGCGTCTCGTACCAGATGCCGACGAGGGCTTTCGCGAACTTCGGATTGTCCTTGAGGACGTTGGTGTTGACGACCATGAGATCGATGATCTCGCCCGGGATCTGCGAGCTGTCGAAGACCTTGTGCGCATCGGGGGATTCAAGGATCGTCGAGACGATCGGCTTCCAGGTTACAACCGCGGTGACATCGGGGGTCTTGTAGGCGGCTGCCATATCGGCGTCCGACGTATTGACGACCTTCAGATCCTTTTCGGAAAGACCGACCGTTGGAAGCGCACGTGCCAGGAGATAATGGGAAACGGAGAACTCGACGAGGTTGACATTCTGGCCCTTGATGTCGGCCAGCTTGTCTTTGTTCTTCAGAATGATCGCATCGTTGCCATTCGAGAAGTCGCCGACGATCACAGCCGTCGTGTCCACGCCGCCGGCGGCCGGGATGGAAAGGGCGTCCATGTTCGTGACGGTCACCGCGTCAAACGTGCCGGCCGTATACTGGTTGATCGATTCAACGTAGTCGTTGAACTGTTTGACTTCGATGTTGATGCCGTACTTGTCGGCCCATTTCTTCACGATGCCGGAGTCGGCAGCATAGCCCCAGGGCATCCAGCCGACGTAAATCGACCACGCGACCTTGAAGTCTTTTTTCTCGGCGGCACTTGCGGGCGACAGGGCAAACCCTATCACAGCCGCCGCCCCGATCATGGCTTTCAGAGTTGTCTTGACGGAATAGCGCATTGCTAACCCCTGTCCTTGTGCTGTCCAGTCTTCGGACCGCAAGGCGCTTCAAGTGCGAGAACGGGGCGACCTCGAATACGCGCGGGAAGGATGCGCAGAGGGAGGCCTGTCCGTTCGAGAGCCGAGGCAACTCGCGGTGTAGGTCTCCCGGGCTTTTATCCCGCCGTGGCTCCGCCCCGCTGCTCACGAGACGGGAGAGCC
>CAYYDL010000327.1:0-2889 GCA_964470545.1 uncultured Hyphomicrobium sp.
AATCAGGCGTCAGGAAGCCGGACTTCCGTTTTACGGTCGGGTCCGGGCTCTGGAAGTAGGGCAGGTAGAAGACGGGCTGGCCGTAGATCTGGAAGTAGGCATCCTGGTAGGTGAGTGTCGCCGCTTCCTGATCATGGATGATGCGCGTCGCGCTGATGCACCAAAGCGGCGGCGTGCCCCCGTCACTCTGGCACGGTGTGAACCGGCCGTTGTGGAACTCGGTGATGTTGCCGCCTTTTCGAACGGCGCGGTCAGCGCTGATGTGGGACTGATCTTTCGAGGTGATCGATAGCGCCGATACGAAGCCGTCGCGGAAGTCGTCGGTGAGCGTGTAGCGGTCGGCATGGACGATGTTGCCCTGCGGCTCCTTGAGGGTGACGTTGCCGATGGCGGTCAGCGTTCCGGCGCTCTGATCGTAGACGACCTCGTCGGCGGTGAGGATGTAGTTATTGTAGAAAATCTCGACATTGCCGCGTGAAATGACGCGATCGCCGGACTTGTCGTAGATCAGCTGATCGCCCTGCAGGCGCATCGGCTGCGAGCGATCGATATTGGTGTTGATCTTGCCGAAAATGGCGCCGGGCGAGTTCGCCTTTTTTCCGAACGAAGACACCTTGCTCTTCTTTCCCGAATGGCCGGCGGTGCCGAGGGAGGGATCGGTGATCGGTGTATCGTATCCCTGGGCAGTGGCGCTCTGGGTCGAAACGACGGACAAGCTGACGAACATCAGGACGCACAGAAGCGCGCGAGCGATCCCGTCCACCTTGCGGCGGCGAGAACCCTCGCGTGACGACCCGCAACCCTCATGCGGTGTCCGCGCTTCACGCATCACTCAGCCGTCCTCCTGGTGCAAAAGCACCGTGGTTGAGATGATCAGGACCAAGACAACAGGCACCCACGCAGCCACCCACGCCGGTGCGAGGCCCGCGATGCCAATTTGTCTCGCAATTTCCGAGAACAAGAAGAAACTCACCCCACCGATCATCCCTGTCGTAACCATAGTCTGGATGCCCCCGGAGCGGAATGACCGCAATGACACAGTTGCGGCCAAAAGGACCATTGCCAGACAGAGGAGCGGACGAACGAGAAGAGACTGATACTGGACCCGCAGCCGTTCGGTCGAAAGCTTAGCCTTATCAGCGGCATAAATGAGGTCCGGAAGGTCCCAGAACGACACCGAGAAGACGGTACCCAGCGCCTCTTGCACGCGGTCGGGCGTGAGGTAGGTCGATACAAGGTAGGAATCGTATTTTTCGGGCTGCTGTCCGAGCCTCGAGACCCAGGCGTCCTTGAGCTGCCAATAGCCGTCCTTCAGCTGGGCCTGTCCCGCATCCACGCGCTCGGAGAAGTGCCCGGAACGATCATAAGCGATGATCATAACGCCGGTCAGGGTGAGGCCTCTGTTGGACGCCGCAGCCGCCCCCAGAACCGATTCCCCGTCCACGCCGTTCTGCCGGATCCACGAGCCGCCCCCTTGGGCCCGCAGGAGGTTCGTGTCGTTTCCGAATGCCTTGGCAAAGACCTGCTCGGATTGGGCCCGGCCCCGAGCCGCGAGCGGATTGTAGATAGTCACGCCCATCAGACCGACGACGAATCCGACGAAAAGCCCCGGCGCCAGAAATTGCCAGACGGACATGCCGCCCGCGCGCATAACGGCGAGCTCGCTTTTCCTGTTGAGGTAGAGGAGGGCGCTCAGCGCGCCGACGAGAACCGCGAAGGCAAGCAGGAATTCGACATAGGCGCCGAGACGTAGAGATGCGATCAGCACAAGCGTCGACACCGGCACATTACCGGTCTTACTCGACTGCCGCAGTAACTCGACAAAGTCGATCATGAAGATAAGCAGCGCGCAAACTGCGAGGGTCGCCAATATCGCGACGAGGAATAGTCTTGCGATATAGCGCGAAAGTGTGAACGAAAACCTCATGATGCCGGCTTCCGGCGCAGCGGCATCAACCTGTAGCCGACAGCAGCGATTGCCGCCGCGGCGTCAGACAGAACTTCGATGACACGCGACCGCGCTCTCTGGCGATCGGCTCTCTTGATGATGATCAGCGAGAGAATAATCGCGGTGATCGGGACACCGTAAAGGGCGAAAAGCATCGTCGGATTGCGCGCCACCGCGCTATTCAGCGCTAGGCCCGCCATCCGGCAGGTCGCTGCAAACAAGAATGTGAGAACAAGGCTTTGCATGCGGCTCGAGCGTGTCGAGCGCGCCTGACCGACGAACGCGATGATGAGGAAGGCGAAAGCGATCGGATAGAGCGGACTGACGAGACGCTCATGGATTTCAGCTCGGAACTGGCCGGGTGATCTCTTGAACAGGGCGCTCTTCGGATCCGGGTGCACCAACTCGTCCCAATAGCGCTCACGGGGCTTCAATTCGCCGGACCCCTCGTCCTGGGGTTCGAAGCGGTCGAGGTCGACGACGTATTTGTCGAAGGCGACGATTTGGGGCGGACCGTCGGCATTGGTGCGGCGAATGATATGGCCATTCGTCATGACGAGATACGCCGTGCCGTCCTGCTTCACGATCGTTCCGTGCTCGGCGAGATAGCTTTGCGATTGGGATTTGTCGCGAGCGTCGTGCATGATGAGGCCCTGCAACTCACCGTCGGGCGTCCGATCGCGAATGTGAAACATCAGATCGGGCTCCGGATTCGAGAAGCGTCCCGGCTGGATGACCTGTGTGAGAAGATCGCTGCGCACCTGCACCAGATAATCGCGCAGGAGCCGCATGCTCCACGGCTGCGCGAGATGACTGGCGAATGCAAGGAAGATGCTGACGAAAAATGCCAGCAGGAGGAGGGGCCTCGCTACCGTCCAGACGGTCGAGCCCGCCGCCGAGAGGACAATCAGTTCGCTATCGGTATTCAGACGATTGAGTGT
>CAYYDL010000328.1:0-3896 GCA_964470545.1 uncultured Hyphomicrobium sp.
TGATTGCGGAACGAGCGGGAGAAATAGCCGTCGCGCCTGTATCGCTCTGCCGACGTCACGGCGTTCGCGTCGAGCATTGCGAGCCTGCGGCGACCGAGGCGACGCGCCAAATCGAGATCTTCCATGATCGGCATATTTTTGTAGCCGCCGACCGCATCGAAGAGCTGCCTCGGTATGAGCAAGCCCTGATCGCCATAGGGGACGCGCAGAATCTTGCAACGTAAATGAACCAAACGCTCGAGAAGCCTCGGTGCGATTCCTTTGTCGTCGAGCCTGAAGGTAAACGCACCTGCCGCCATCGACTGCTCGCCCCGGTCCACGCGCCGCATGAACGCCGTTGCGCTACGCTCCCAGCCATCTTCAAGGACCGTGTCGGCGTTGAGGAATAGGAGCCATGGGAAGCGCGCCATCGCGGCGCCCTGAGCGAGCTGACCGCCGCGTCCCGGCGCACTCTCGACGACGTCGGCCCCCGCCTGATCCGCGACTTCGGCAGTGGCGTCTGTCGATCCTCCATCGACAACGATGACCTGTTTCACGATACCGTCCACCGCCGCAGGAACCAGGGCGGACAGGGTCGCCGGCAGCGTCTCCACGGCATTCCGTGCGGGAATGATAACCGAGATCATAAGTGTTTCCTGACACGTCAATCCGCAGGCGGCAAGGTTCGTTGCGTCGCGGACCTTAACCAAGTTGACCTATCTGCTCTGCTCCTCGTTTGTTCTTTATTTGTTCTTAATTGCATGATATTTGGAGATGAGATCCAGCGATGTTCGAGAAAAATGGCGCCTGCGCGAGACGAGATCGACAGAGAGAGGTCACGGCATGTGGTCGACACCGAGCGTCGGCGCGGACGGGGCGCCCGCTCGAATAAAACGGGCCGTTTCGAATCTGAAGCGCACGAGGCTTTCGATGACGGCTGGGAAAGCCTCGGAGACCTCGATGTCTTCAAAACGGACGTTATCGAGGAAGTCGCAAAATCGATTATTGCGCGCAACGACAGTCCGGACGTGTCCTTCGAAGCTTCGATCAATCCCTATCGGGGTTGCGAGCATGGCTGCATCTACTGCTATGCGCGGCCGAGCCATTGCTATCTCGGACATTCGGCGGGGCTCGACTTCGAGACGAAACTCTATGCGAAGCCGAATGCGGCGGCGCTTCTCGAACGCGAATTCAAGAAACCAGGTTACAAGCCGGAGACGATCGCGCTCGGAGGGAATACGGATCCCTATCAGCCGATCGAGCGCGACCGGCGGATCACGCGCTCAATCCTGGAGGTCATGGCGCAAGCCAATCATCCCGTCGGCATCATCACGAAGTCGGCGCTCGTTGCGCGCGATATCGATATTCTCGGGCCGATGGCGGAGAAAAACCTGGCGCGCGTCGCGGTATCGATCACGACGCTCGACCGTAACGTCGCGCGCCGGATGGAACCGCGCGCCGCGACGCCGCCCAAACGCCTCGAGACCGTGAGGAAGCTTTCCGAGGCCGGAATTCCTGTAACCGTAATGGTAGCGCCGATCATCCCCGGTCTCACGGATCATGAGATCGAACCGATCCTCGAAGCTGCGCGGGAGGCGGGAGCACGTGACGCGGGATATGTGCTTCTGCGGCTGCCGCTGGAAATCAAAGATCTCTTCAGGGAATGGCTGGCGGAAGAATTTCCGAACCGCGCCGAGAGGGTCATTTCACTCCTGCGCTCGATGCACGGCGGGCGCGACTACACACCAGATTTCGGCGTCCGGCAGCGCGGGCGCGGGCCCTACGCGACCCAGATCGCATTACGCTTCCGGATGGCAAAAAAGCGACTTGGCCTTGGGGAGGATCGAGTTGCCTTGCGAACCGATCTCTTCCTGCGTCCAGGTAACGGTGGACAACAGCTTTCGCTTCTTTGACACTCGGCTGAGCGCGATGACCACACTGGCGAATGAAAATCGCCGATTCGCGCATCAAGCCGACGTTCGAACTGGAGGCGGCCGAGCACGTGCTTGGCGCGAAGCCAATTGCGGGCGTGGATGAAGCAGGTCGCGGACCGTGGGCCGGCCCTGTCGTCGCGGCGGCCGTCATTCTCAATCCCGATAAAATTCCGGCGAACATCGACGATAGCAAGATGCTCGACGAAGACTCGCGGGCCTATCTCTATCGGCGCATCATGAAAGTCGCAAACGTCGCCGTCGGCGTCGCGGACGTTGACCGCATCGATCGCGACAACATCCTCGGCGCGACGCTCTGGGCGATGGCGGAGGCCATCAGCCAGCTTGCAGAGAAACCAAAGCTTGTTCTGGTTGACGGCAACAAGGCGCCGCGCGTTCCGATGCAGACACGCACGATCGTCAAGGGCGACACGAAGTGTCTGTCGATTGCTGCGGCATCTATCATCGCGAAAGTCACGCGCGACCGTATCATGACGCAATTGGCGCGCGACTATCCGGGTTACGGCTTTGAACGTCACAAGGGCTACGGCACGCCGGAGCATCAGAGCGCAATCGATAAGCTGGGCGTCTGCCCGCTACATCGCCGCTCATTCAAACCGGTGCAGCTTGCACTCGGACTCGGGGCTCTGGTTTAATCGCCCCCTCAGGACAAGCCCCAGGCTCACGCCATCGGGTTGCACATCGAATCAAAAATATAAATCGCTTGCGCGCGTCTTGAGCGTATCCAAGCGGATTCCTGATGGTGTAGAAAGCTCGACGGCCCCGCGTATCTTCTAAGGCGGCCACTCAAGTCACATGTAGCGTAGCAGGTTCGAGTTCATGGGTTCGCGTCGCGTCAAGGGCCGCTCGGAGAGCGGAAGGATTCTCGTTGGTGATTGCATTGCGGAGCTGAAAAAGCTCGAAAGTTCGAGCGTCGATCTAATCTTCGCGGACCCCCCATATAATTTACAGCTTGCGGGTGATCTTCTCCGACCGAACAACACAAAGGTCGACGGCGTCGACGACGCGTGGGACAAGTTCGACGACTTCGCGACATATGATTCCTTTTGCCGCGCATGGCTTGCCGAATGCCGTCGTGTCCTGAAGCCCGACGGTGCGATCTGGGTGATCGGCTCCTACCACAATATCTTTCGTCTCGGCGTTGCGATCCAGGATCTCGGTTTCTGGATTCAGAACGACGTCATCTGGCGCAAGGTGAATCCGATGCCGAATTTCCGCGGCAAGCGTTTCACGAATGCACACGAAACGATGATCTGGGCGGGGCGCGATAAGAAATCGCGCGTGACCTTCAACTACGAGAGCCTCAAGGCGTCGAACGACGACGTGCAGATGCGCTCGGACTGGCTGTTTCCGATCTGCTCGGGACCGGAGCGCTTGAAAGACGACGGCGGACGCAAGGCGCATCCGACACAAAAGCCGGAAGCATTGCTTCATCGCATTCTGATCGCATCGACCAAGCCCGGCGATACGGTGCTCGATCCGTTCTTCGGCACCGGCACGACGGGTGCGGTCGCGAAGCGGCTCGGCCGCAAGTTCATCGGCATCGAGCGCGATATCGATTACGCGAAAGCGGCGGACGAGCGGATTGCGAAGGTCCGCCCGCTCGATCTCGACGCCATCGAAGCCGTTCCCTCCAAGCGCAACGAGCCACGCATTCCGTTCGGGCAGATTTTGGAACTCGGAATCATCGAGCCGGGCCGGAAGCTCTTCGATCCGCGGCGCGAGGTGCGCGCCGAAGTTCGGGCCGACGGCACGCTGTTCTACGCGGGACAACAGGCTTCGATCCATCGCCTCGGCGCCATCGTTCAAGGCAAGGCGGCGTGCAACGGATGGACGTTCTGGCACTACGAGGTCGAAGGAAAACTCAAGCCCATCGACGCACTCCGCTCCGAGGCGAAGCGTCAGCTCGGCTTGAACGGCCGCATGGCGATCTGAGTTCATTTGCGAGGCTATGGCCCGCGCGAT
>CAYYDL010000329.1:0-2057 GCA_964470545.1 uncultured Hyphomicrobium sp.
GAAGACAGTCAGCGTTTTCACGATAGGAAAGGACCGGGCGGGAAAACTGAAGGCGTCCATCCGTCTGCCGATCGGCGTCGCGCTTCCGGCGGGGGTCATCGTCGGAATTGAAAATCAAAAGCGGTTCGCCGTCCCGTATTCGGCGTGTCATCGGATTGGATGTTTCGCACCATTCGATCTTACAGAGCCGATGCTCGGACAGCTGCGTAACGCTTCGAAAGTGTCCGCTGTCGCGCAAAGCGTGTCGAACCAAGCTCTCAATCTAAATTTTTCCACGCGCGGATTTCCAGCTGCCTATGAAACCTACCTAAAGGAAAGCCGATAGGAAACCGACATATGGCACACACACGGAAAGGTAAGGTCGTCGTCATTCCCTCTGCGCACACAGCATTTGGCGGAAGAATGGTCGACATTCTCTTGCGCAAAAAAAATCATCTCGCGCTCGGCGCTCCGCCATCGCACTATCAAATGCTGGATGCCAGGCTGGATGGTTGCGACAGGGCCCACGGTCAGCCGGTTGACCTCGATGATCCGAAATCGACGAACACGTTTTTTCAGATCGCTTTTGCGCAGCTCGGTCAACCAGCAGCCATCGTCTTGGAAACGCCTTTTCTCAAGGGTCGACGCTTGACGGCAGAAAGTGCAATCGAGATTGGAACACGCCGGTTGTTGCACTGTGTGGAGGCTGCGCTTCCCTACACGGGTCGGGACCTCCATTTCATTTGCATTACCCCGCCATATGGACCCGCAGCCATCCCGATCGTCACCGCGTTTCTGGGGGCGAAATGCGCCACGGGTGGTGCGCCGGCCGTATTGCCGCGCGTGCGCTTGTCTGTTGTTTCTCCGTCAAGTGCTCATTCGGCAAACGACATCTCTTTTGCTAGGACGGTTGTCCATTTGATGAGCGAACCCCAAAGTCCAGATGTCACCGAGACGTTGTTGGCTCCCCAAAGAAAGCATCAACGTTCGGAGCGGATGGATCTCAACAAACAAGAACAAATTTCGGGCAGGCGATCGAACGACGATAGCGCGCCTAGTCTCGATCCTGCGTGTAATTGAGCCGGTTTGCGAGCATTGCGGCGCGGGTCCGATTCGGCAGCCGTAGCTTCTGCAAGACAGCGGTGACATGCCTTTTCACGGTGTTCAACGAGCAGTCCAATTCCTCGGCGATTTCTGCGTTGCTCTTGCCGGCCCCGAGGAGCATCAAGACTTCACGCTGTCTCGGACTGAGCGTGTCGACATCCGAGTGCAGGGGCGGTTGCGCAGGAGCCTCGCCGAAGCCAGGGCCGAATTGCTGAAAAAGAGCCTTGGAGATCGTGTCCTGTATGAGACTCGGATTGAGCGTAACGGGGGCATTCATGGACTTCGAAGCATCATCTGCATCTTTGCCCTGCGGAATCCACGCGGCAATATCGACGTGCATCAGAACCGCGCCGGTTCCAATATCTGCACTGACGGGCACGCCAATGACCACGAACCATTCTTTTCGTTTTGGAGGGCGCGATGGAAGGACGAAGGAGATCAGGCTGCGTTTCCGCCGGAGAAGCATCTGCAGTGCTGAGATGTGGTTATCGTCCTCGCAGTGATCGAAATAGGACTCGCCAACCGGATAATGATTGATCGCAGCTTTGCTGCTCGGGTCCGATCTGCCCGCCTTCGTACTGACGTCGAGGATGATGCCGTGGTTGTCGACGAGCACGACGTGGACTGGAGGTTCCCGGAGAGTTGGAATTTTCATCGCTGTCCTGGCGCGCCGCTGTATGAGAGCCGGCCGAAGACTAGCGCATTAGAATCATCGCAGCCGGCGATAAGGCTGCTCACTTACCTGAACCTCTCAGACGCACGCCAGACTCAGCGTACGAGAAATGCGCTGTTTTGAACGTGAAGAGGCTGATTTAACGGCTATCCTTCTATCTATGATTGTCGGACTATGATGCGCACAGCCGTTGAGTGCGTCGATGGTCGGCGGTTCTCTCTGTCGGGCGCATCGAAAAGCAATCCCGCTGCCATCGCGGCGACCGACATCATCGCCGTCGTCCGAAGCGGATAATCGAACA
>CAYYDL010000330.1:0-2742 GCA_964470545.1 uncultured Hyphomicrobium sp.
TCCCCGGCGTTAGACCCGAGCTGATTCAGCCGATGGGCGTCAAGTTCAGCGCAGACAGAAAACGCGCATTCGTAGCGCTCGGCCGTGCCAACCGCGTCGCAGTTATCGATACCGCTACATATGAAACGACGAACTTCATTCTTGTCGGGCAGCGTCCCTGGCACATGGATTTCAACGGCGACCGCACGAAACTCTTCACCGCGAACGGATTGTCAAACGACGTGACGGTCATCGACGTCGCGACGCTCAAAGCGGAAAAATCGATACCGGTGGGCCGGCTTCCATGGGGGCTCGTGATTAAACCGTGATTATCGCACCGTAGAGATATGTCACTTCGCCAACGTCTTCTGCTCAACGTCGCGCTCGTTCTGGCGTTTAGTTTCGTCGCGGGTGTGCTGACGTCCTATTGGAACTCGGCGGAAAAAATTGAGACCGAGCTGCATTCGGCGTTCGTCGTCGGCGAGCAGGTGCTTGAAGATGCCGTCAACGCGCTTGACGGATCACCCAATCCTTACCGCTCGCTCATCGGCATCATCGAGCAGTTCAACAGCGGACGGCATCTGAAGGTATCGATCCTCGACACCAACGGCGAACGCGTCGTGCAATCGCATTTGGAAATGCCGGACAAGCCCGCGCCCGAATGGTTTTACAAGCTGCTCGCGGGTCGGTCCGAGTCGGCCCGGGTGCCGGTGCCACCGTCAATCCGCGGATACTCGGCCTTTTTGATCGAGACGGATGCCCGCAATGAAGTGCAAGAGGTCTGGGAAGACCTAGGGAACAGCCTCTTTCTCATCGGCATTGTCGGCGGGCTTGTCTGTGCCCTCATTTATTGGACGGTCGGAAGAGAGCTCAAACCTCTGGAACAGTTGAGCCGGGCGTTGTCGCTCGCGGCCGAACGCGATTTCAGCACGCGGCTCGAGGAAAAGGGTCCACAGGATCTTCGTGCAGTAACGCGTGTCTTCAATCATATGGCGGCCCAATTGGAAAAAGCGGAAGCATCGAAGAACCTTCTAGAGGAACAGCTCTCAATGGTGCAGGAAGAGGAACGTGCCGAGCTTGCACGCGATCTTCACGATGAGATTGGCCCCTTGCTGTTTTCAGTCGGTCTGGACGCCGCAGCCGTTCAGGCGTCTGTCGGCGATAAAAAAAGCGACATCAACCATCGTCTCGACACCATTCGCGAGGCGATCAGTCTGAGCCAGCGGCGCGTTCTGCAGATCTTGGGTAGATTGCGCACGGGAACCGTCGAGGATCTCGGGCTCGAAGCCGCCGTTCAACGACTGGTCGACTTCTGGGCGACCCGCAAGCCGGGGCTCACCGTAAACACGCAAATCCCGGAGGGCGGAGTCAATGCCGATCTGGATCCGGTCGTTTACCGCATCATCCAGGAGAGCATCAGCAATGCCGTCCGACATGGAAAAACAACAGTGATCGAAGTGAAGGTCACGATCGACGATGGAGATGTACACGTTCGTGTCGTGGACGATGGTGGTGGCCTAAAGTCCAACCGCGCCGGATACGGATTGACCGGTATGCGCGAGCGCGTGGCATCGCGCCGCGGCATCTTCCATGTAGGCAATCGCGCGGACGGAAAAGGCACCGTCGTCGAAGCGCGATTTCAAAAGCAGGAATGTCAACCCGTTTCTTCCGAAGTTCTAAAACTAGGCCCTGTCGCGTCATGAAAATTCTTTTGGTCGATGATCACGTTCTTGTACGCGAGGGGGTCCGTCGTCTTCTTTCGGCTATTCCCGGCGCAGACATCTACGAAGCCGCGACGAGTTATCAGGCCCTGACGGTATTCCGCCAGCACAATCCGGACGTCGTCGTCCTCGATATCAGCCTGGCCGGTTCAAGCGGTCTCGAACTCTTGAAGCGTTTTCTGATCGAAAATCCGAACGCAAAGGTTTTGATGCTCAGCATGCACGCCGAGGCGATCTATGCAGCACGCGCCGTGCAGGCCGGCGCACGCGGTTACATCTCGAAGGCTGCTTCCGCCGAAGAACTCATCGCGGCAGTGCTGAGGGTCGGGGAGGGCAAGAGATATGTAGAGCGCGAGATCGCGACCGACCTCGCAATGAAGCAATTCTCGGGCGATGGCGATCTTCTCGAGCGCCTGACGATGCGCGAGATCGAAATTCTGCGCCTGCTCGGGGAAGGGAAAAGTCTCTCCACCATCGCGTCGACGCTCGGCGTCGCCTACAAAACGGTCGCGAACGCATGCAGCATCATGAAGAGCAAGCTCGCGGTCGAGCGAACTGCGGATCTCATTCGCATGGCTCTTGAGATGCGAAAAACCTGATCTGCGGCGAGGCTCCGTGTCCCAGCTATCAATAGGAAGACAGCCAAAAAACATCGGGAATTCATCCCGTAGTGGCATGGATGACTGACACCTAGGGTTACAGTGCCACGCTTGCGGTTGGGTGGCGCGAAGCTCTGTCCTCCAGGCTCTCCCGCCATCCTCCGCGCTTTTTGTCGGACGAAGTTCGCATTGAGCCCAAGAAGCTCAACGGGCAGTCAGCTCGGCAACAGAAGATGCAACGTACATGCTCTTGCTTGTGTGGCCGCAATTCAAAGCGAACCGCGTCGAAAGACGCGGTGGCAAGGCGAGCGTTCGCATCGAAACGGTTGGAGAGGAAAACCCATGAGCTTCAGGAAATCGATCCTGTGGGCGGGCGGGCTTGCGGTGGCGCTCCTTAGCACCGCTGCGGTGCCGAGCTTTGCCGGCGAACAAACCGCTTCGGA
>CAYYDL010000331.1:0-8434 GCA_964470545.1 uncultured Hyphomicrobium sp.
AGCCAGTCGCGAACGGCATCGCTCGCACCTTGGCGAACGGCCTCGTCGCGCACGATGCCGCCACTTCCAACGTTTTCCTTCCCGACCTCAAATTGCGGTTTCACGAGCACAACGATCCAGGCACCTGGCGCCGCGAACGGCAGAACGGCGCCTAGGATTTTTGTGGCCGATATGAAACTGACATCGACAACGATTGCAGCGACGGACTCTGGTATTTCGCCCTCTGTCAACGCACGCGCGTCAATGTTTTCACGTGAGATAACGCGCGGATCGCTTTTGAGACGGTCATGAAGTTGGGCCGTGCCGACATCCACGGCGTACACGCGGGCGGCGCCACGCTGCAAAAGCACTTCCGTAAAGCCGCCCGTCGAGGCGCCGATGTCGAGCGCAACGCGTCCTGACGGATCGAAGCCGAAGCGATCGAGAGCGGCGACGAGTTTTTCCGCGCCCCGCGAAACATAGGCCGGGGCTTCGGCCGCAATTGCGATCGGCATTTCGTCCGTCACGTCGAAGGCGGACTTTTCGCAGATGGCGCCGTTCACTGAGACGAATCTACGTTTAATCAGATCCTGTGCGCGAGCACGCGATGGCGCCAATCCGCGCGCAACGAGCATCTGATCCAAACGCATGATCCTTGCCGACCCAATATTGACGTTGCTCTGCATTCGCCCCATCTCTGCAGCGGGACCACGATGGAGAGCACACATGAAACCTGCAATCTTCGCAGCGCTCGTTGCGCTGACGTTGCCGATCGCCGCCTTCGCCGATAATGGCCGAACCCCATCACCGCCGGGCGCGAAGGTGTTTATCATCGAGCCGAAAGACGGCGCTACCGTTTCAAGCCCGGTCACGGTCAAATTCGGCATCGAAGGTATGGAGGTCGCGCCTGCCGGAAGCGATACGCCCAATTCCGGGCATCACCATCTCCTGATCGACACGAAGGATACCGATTTCAGCGAAGCCATTCCGAAAGACGCGAACCATATCCATTATGGGAAGGGGCAGACGGAAGCGTCCGTCGCATTGAAGCCTGGGAAACATACGTTGCAGCTCCTGCTCGGCGACAAGAACCACATTCCGCACGATCCGCCTGTGATGTCCGACGTCGTGACGATTACCGTCGAATAAAGCCTTCGAAGCCCGGCGTTCAGTCGGGCTTCACTGCATATCGGCCTGAACCGTTTACGAAGAGCAGCAGGAAGCCGCCGGCCATGCAGATGTTCTTCATGAAATTCGTCATCTGGCTCTGGTCGGCAAAGTTGTTGTGGAAGAGGGCAGCGGTGGCCAGGCAGAAGACCGCGAGTGCCAGACCGGCATAGCGCGAGAAGATACCCAGAAGAACCGCAAGACCGCCTAATACTTCAAGCCCGATTACAAGCGGAAGCAGTGAACCCGGTAGGCCGTGCGCTTCCATGTAGGCTTGCGTCCCGGCATAGCCAGAGATCTTGCCGATACCAGCGGTGACAAAGATTGCAGACAGAAGAACTCGTGCGACCAAGCTTACGAGCGCGTGCATTGTCTTCCTCCCGAACGAGGCGTCTGGTTAATGCGCCTTTCTTGAGCGCGTCACGCCCGCTCGCTTAGCACGTCCGCGCGTCCAAGGGCAGCGAAGACCGTCTCGATGATGCCGGAGGCGTTAAGGCCGGCGGCCTCGTACATGGCTTCGGGTTTGCCATGTTCGACGAACACGTCCGGCAGCACCTTTGAACGGACGCGCAGGCCACGATCGAGCAATCCCTCATCGGAAAGGAACTTCAACACGAAGCTGCCAAATCCGCCGACCGAGCCTTCCTCCACCGTCACCAGGACTTCATGGTTCGCGGCGAGCTCGCGGATGAGCGCTTCATCGAGCGGTTTCGCGAAGCGCGCGTCCGCGACGGTTGTCGAGAGGCCGAAGCTCGCGAGTTGATCGGCGGCCTTCAGGCACTCGGCCAACCGGGTGCCCAACGAAAGCAATGCGACCTTCGAACCCTGGCGGACGATCCGACCCTTGCCGATTTCGAGCGGAACGCCCTCTTTTGGCAACTCGACGCCAACGCCCTCGCCGCGCGGATAGCGCAGCGCGCTCGGCCGGTCGTCGATCTGAGCCTGCGTTGCAACCATATGGGCAAGTTCTGCTTCGTCGGCCGCTGCCATGATCACAAAGTCCGGCAGGCAGCCGAGATAAGCGACATCGAATGATCCGGCGTGCGTCGCGCCGTCTGCGCCGACAAGGCCGGCTCGATCTATGGCGAAGCGGACAGGCAGCTTCTGGATCGCCACGTCATGAACGACCTGATCGTAACCGCGCTGCAGGAATGTCGAATAGATTGCTGCGAACGGTTTGTAGCCTTCGGTCGCGAGACCCGCTGCGAATGTCACGGCGTGCTGCTCGGCGATGCCGACATCGAAGGTCCGATCCGGGAATTCCTTGCCAAAATCATCAAGGCCGGTGCCGGACGGCATGGCGGCGGTGATGGCGACGATGCGCTTGTCCTTGCGCGCCTCTGCGATGAGGCTTTCAGCGAACACCTTCGTATAGCTCGGCGCGTTTGGCTTCGGCTTGACCTGCGCGCCGGTGACAACGTTGAACTTATTTACGCCGTGATACTTGTCGGGGGAGGCTTCGGCGGGTGCGTAGCCTTTGCCCTTTTGCGTCACCACGTGCAGAAGAATCGGGCCTTGCTCGAGATCGCGCACGTTCTTCAGGACGGGCAGTAGCTGTTCGAAGCTGTGTCCATCGAGTGGGCCGACGTAATAGAAGCCGAGTTCCTCGAACCAGGCGCCGCCCTGCCACAGATGACGGGTGTATTCCTCGACACGTGCGGCGCGGCGTTCCCACGCCTTCGGCAGGAGCCTTGCAAGCTGCTTGGCATAATCGCGGAGATGGACGTACGTACCGCTTGAGGTCACGCGCGCCAGATATGCCGAGAGCGCGCCGGTCGGCGGAGCGATCGACATATCATTATCGTTAAGAATGACGATCAGGCGTTCATTCCGTGCGCCGGCGTTGTTGATCGCCTCGTAGGCCATGCCCGCGCTCATCGCGCCGTCGCCGATCACAGCGATGACGTTGTTCGACTTGCCTGCGAGATCGCGCGCCACGGCCATGCCGAGCGCGGCCGAGATCGATGTGGATGAGTGCCCTGCTCCGAATGGATCGTAAGGACTTTCACTGCGGTTGGTAAAGCCGGACAAACCATCCGGCTGACGCAGCGTGCGGATGCGGTCGCGACGGCCGGTCAATATCTTGTGCGGATAGGCCTGGTGGCCGACATCCCAGATCAGGCGATCGTCCGGAGTGTTGAAAACCCAGTGAAGCGCTACTGTCAGTTCGACGACGCCGAGACCCGCGCCCAAGTGTCCGCCTGTGACGGAGACCGCGTCGATCGTCTCGGTACGCAGCTCGGCCGCAAGCTGCGGCAGCTGGTCTTCGGATAACTGACGCAAATCGTGGGGCGTCTTTATACGATCGAGTAGCGGAGTTTTGCTCACAGTCATACCTTTGATGCGCCGATCCGATTCATCTGCGAAATGTACAAGGGACGATCTTCGACGACGGCCACGCTAGCATGCATAACGCCGATGTTCGATCCCCCCAAGGGCGCACCAGCGGCCGAGATGTCGTGCGCTCGCGTGCCGCAGCGATGTTAAAGCCTCATTTAAGGCGTAACCTTGGAGATTGGCGGACCGGTATCAAAACGGTGCGTCGCTGTCCTTATCCAATGGCGTAGTACCCGTTGGCGTTCCGTCGGCGCCAAGGGTCAGCTTTTCGACTTTCGCCTCGGCGGCTTTCAGCAGACGGTCGCAATGATCGCGGAGCGCTTCGCCGCGCTCATAGATTTCAATACTTTCCTCAAGCTCGACATCGCCTCGCTCAAGCTTGCCGACGATGGCCTCGAGTTCTTTCAAGGCGCGCTCGAAGGTCATTTCCCTGATGTCGGAAAAGCTCTTGGCCGGCACTGGTGCGGTGGAATTCATTTCGTCCTACTTTCGTGAGGGGACCAAGGCGGTTAGAACCGCGGCTCAAGCGCCCGCCTCCAGCAATGCCTTTACGTGCGCCGCGGTGGACAGGGCAAGCCCCTTCAAATCATAACCGCCTTCGAGCATCGAGACGATCCTGCCATTGGCGTGCCGCCGTGCAACGTCCGCCAGAGCTTCCGTCGCCCACTGAAAATCCTGCTCGGTGAGTTCGAGCCCGGCAAGCGGATCCCGGTGGTGCGCATCGAAACCCGCCGAAATCAGCAGCAGATCCGGACTGAAATTTTCGAGCGGACCGAGAATGCGGCTGCGAAGCGCCTCTTCAAACGCCTCGCGTCCGTCGCCCGACCGAAGCGGAGCATTAAATATATTGCCCACGCCTGTTTCCTGCAACGCACCGGTGCCGGGAAAAAGTGGCATCTGGTGCGTCGAGCCATAGAAAAGGTCTTTGTCGGACCAAAAAATCTCCTGGGTGCCGTTGCCGTGGTGAACATCGAAATCGACGACGGCGACGCGCTCGGCGCCGTGTTTCGCGCGGGCATAGTGGGCGGCTATCGCAATGTTATTGAAAAAGCAGAAGCCCATCGCACGCTTGTTCTCGGCATGATGGCCCGGCGGACGGACCTGACAGAACGCATTCGCAGCTTGGTCCGACATCACCAAATCGACGGCGTCGAGTCCGGCGCCAACGGCCCGGCGTGCTGCTTCCCACGTGCCGGGAGAAGCGACGGTATCGGCATCTACGCTTTCGTGGCCGCTGGAAATCTGCGCAAGCGTGGCGGACATGTCCGTTACGTATCGAACACCGTGCGCCAGCGCAATGAACGTTTCATCATCGTCCCGAAGCGGCGCGTCCCGCCGCTCGATGGATGCGAACGTTTCGTCCGCCAGCGCCTTGTCGATCGCACGCATCCGGTCCGGACGTTCGGGATGGTATGGGCCGGTATCGTGCCGAAGGAAGGCCGGATGCGTGATCAAGACCGTTGTCATATTTTAGACCGCGGCTCCGGGATCTCGTCAGGCCAATTCGGATAGGCGTGCGATCTGAACACCGGGCGGTGGCTTGCTCTCGGCAGGGACGAAGAAGTCCGGCGCCAATGGCATCGATTTGTCCACGCGATAGCTGTCGAAATCGCGCACGCCGCCTGCCTCGTACAGAAACGTATCGTCGATCAGGAATTGCCCGGTGAAGGATATCGCTGGCTGTTTGAAGACGAGATGGGCCGCGTCGCCGACGATCTCTGGCGTGCGGCTCATGCGCATGAGCTTGTCTCCGCCAAGAATATTCTTCACCGCTGCTGTCGCGATGGTCGTTCGCGGCCACAATGCGTTGACGGCGACACCATCTTTCTTCAGCTCATCTGCGAGTCCAAGGACACAAAGGCTCATACCGTACTTCGCGATCGAATACGCGACATGGCCGGAGAACCATTTCGCGTGCATATCGAGCGGCGGCGACAGCATCAAAATATGCGGATTTTCGGCGCGCTTCAGATGCGGCAGACACATCTTCGACGTCAGAAACGTACCGCGCGTATTGACTGCGAACATGAGATCGAAGCGCTTGAGCTCCGTTTTGTCGATCGGCGTCAGCGACAGGGCGCTGGCATTGTTGACACAGATGTCGATGCCGCCGAACCGCTCGACTGTCTGCACGACGGCGCGCTCGACATCATCTTCGCTGCGAATATCGCACTCGATGGCGAGGGCCGTACCGCCTGCTGCTTCGATTTCGCTGGCGGCGGAATGGATCGTGCCTTCAAGCTTGGGATTTGGCTCGGCGGTTTTGGCCACGATGGCGATATTGGCGCCATCCCTTGCGGCCCGCTTGGCGATAGCCAGCCCGATCCCGCGGCTGGCGCCCGTTATGAAAAGGGTCTTGCCCTTGAGTGCCGCCATTTCAATAATCTCATTCCAACTTGAACATCCGACAGCAGCCTAATCGCTTGCCGCCAATTAGGTAAGGGGTGACCCGACCTGCCCACGCTGGAGCAGTCCTGATCCACCGGAAAGGTAGAAGGATGGGGCGGAGCACAAGCGCTAGACGGATTTCCGGAAATTGGGCGGGCGTTTTTCGATAAAGGCGGTGAATGCTTCGATGGCTTCGGGCGATCGGAGGCGTTGACGGAACGCCACAACTTCCTCATCCGTACGCGAAAGGATTTCCGCCGGGTCGCCCCGCATCAACTGCCGGGCGATCGCCAACGCTTCAGGCGGCTTCATGGCCAGCCGCTTCGCTGCGTCGATCGCCGTCGCGTCGAGGTCATTTGCCGGGACGACGGCATTGACAAAGCCAGCCGCAACCGCTTCGTCTGCCGAAATCGGATCGCCCAGCGCCAGCATCGCGAAGGCCCGTACGTAGCCCATGCGGCGCGGCATCAACAGGCTCGACGCGGCCTCCGGAACGACGCCGAGATCAAGGAATGGCGTCGCGAAAGTGGCATCGGGAGCCGCATAGACGAGATCGCAATGGAAAAGCATCGTCGTGCCGATGCCAATCGCGTTGCCGTCGACCGCTGCAATCAGCGGTTTCTTGATGACGGGCAGAAGCCGAATGAACCTCAGCACATCTTTGCCGAGATCGCCGGTACCGCGCGCGGTTGCGAGGAAGTCTGCGATGTCGTTGCCGGCCGTGAACACGCCGTCGGAACCGGTGATTACGTGCGCCGCAATCGTCTCGTCGGCGTCGCCGGCTTCAAGCGCATCGCTCAAGGCGGTGTACATCGCGCCGGTAAGTGCGTTCTTTTTCTTCGAACGTGCCATACGCAAGATCTGAACCGGACCGTCACGCCAGATCGCAATTTCAGAGATCATGCAAAAACCGCTCCATGCGCATCGACGAGCACCGAATCCGCGCCGTGCTGGACGGCTTCAGCGAGACTCCGCGTTTCGGTCAGAAGATTTTCCGCGAAGAATCGCGCGATGGCGACATAGGGCGACGCTGCATTTTGGGCAAGCGCGCCTTTCGCGAGGTAGGAACCGCCCGCTGTGAGGCTCATCAGACGTAGATAAGGCGTGGCGGAGGCAAGCACCTTCTCCGGATTTCCCGGAAGCGTCTGCGCCATCCAGAGCGTCGCTGACTGGAGCGCGGTCAGCGCTTCCGTCAGCCGATCAGCCATATGCCCGAATTCGTTGCGGTGTGCCGCCCGCGCGTCGGCAATGATGGCGCCGAGTTCGGAAAGAAAAGAGGTCACGGGTCTTCCACCGTCGAGCGTCAGCTTGCGCGTCACGAGGTCGATGGCCTGAATGCCATTGGTTCCTTCGTAGATCGGCAGAATGCGCGCGTCGCGCAGGTATTGTGCAGCACCTGTCTCTTCGACGAAGCCCATGCCACCGTGAACCTGCACGCCGAGGGACGCGACCTCGTTAGCGATGTCGGTCGAAAAGGCTTTCGCCAGCGGCGTCAGCAGGGCGGCGCGATTGCGCGCGTCGTTCCTTTCCTTTTCATCTGCAGCACGGTGGGCAATATCGAGTTCCCGCGCGGTCGCATAACAGATCATGCGCGCGGCCATCGTCAACGCTTTCATCGTCAGAAGCATGCGGCGCACATCCGGATGCTCGATGATCGGGCTCATGCCCGGGGCGCCATTCGCTGCGAAGCTTTTTCCTTGCCGGCGCTCCTTGGCATAGGCGACGGCATGTTGTGTCGCGCTCTCGGCGACGCCGACACCCTGGGCGCCCACGCCGAGCCGTGCCGCGTTCATCATCACGAACATCGTCGCGAGGCCGCGATTTTCCTCACCGACGAGATAGCCGATGGCACCGCCATTCTCGCCGAGCTTCATCACGCACGTCGGGCTCGCCATGATGCCAAGCTTATGCTCGACGCCCGCGCAGATGACGTCGTTTCTCGCGCCGAGTGAGCCGTCGTCATTGACAAGATACTTCGGGACAAGGAATAGCGAGATGCCGCGCGTCCCGGGCGGCGCGTCAGGCAGGCGTGCGAGGACGAGATGGATGATGTTCTTTGCCATCTCGTGCTCGCCCCAAGTGATGAAGATCTTCGTACCGGTGATACGATAGGTCCCATCGCCCTGCGGCACGGCGCGCGTCGCAAGCGGACCGAGGTCGGAACCCGCGTGCGGTTCCGTTAGATTCATCGTGCCGGTCCACTCGCCCGCCACCATATTCGGGAGATATTTTGCTTTCAGTATTTCGCTGCCGCCCGCCTCGATCGCATGGATGGCGCCTTGCGTCAGCAAGGGACAAAGCCCGAACGAGACATTCGAAGCGTTCCAAATCTCGCCAACGGGAGTTGCCGCGATTTCGGGAAGGCCCTGTCCGCCGTACGTCTCGGAGCACGGCAGCGTGCTCCAGCCGCCATCGACGAACGCGCGATAGGCGTCGCTGAACCCAGGCGGCGTTGTCACTTTTCCGTCAACAAGATTCGAGCCGACGCGGTCGCCTATTGCGTTCAAAGGTGCTAGGACCTCGGCGCCGAACTTACCCGCTTCCCGGATGATTGCGACAACGG
>CAYYDL010000332.1:0-2251 GCA_964470545.1 uncultured Hyphomicrobium sp.
CAGAGGAGCAAGTACTGCTCAAGGTGACGGTCGCGGAAGTCGAGCGCACGGCCCTCAAACAGCTTGGCGTCAACCTTGGTGCTATCGTCAATTCCGGCAGCTTCTCGACGACGCTTTTGACCGCGAACGCGTTTCCCATAACGCCGGCGCAAGGTCTCGGGACGCTTCCGACGATGGGCGTTGGAACGGCTGCTAGCACGGCCTGCGCAGTCAGCGCACTTTGCACGTTCAACTCCGGCCCAAGCGGTTCATTCGGAAACAGCGGTCTCAGCTCGGCGTGGAGTTCGGGTGGGAACCAGGTCCAGTCTGCGATCCGCGCGCTGGAGCGCGACGGCCTCATTCGGACGCTCGCGGAGCCTAATCTTACCGCGATTTCCGGCGAACCGGCCGAATTCCTCGCGGGTGGCGAGGTGCCGTACGTGACAGGCATCGATACGCAGTCCGGCGTCAGCTCAGTCGCCTTCAAGAAGTTCGGCGTGCAATTGAGCTTCACACCGGTCGTCCTGTCGGAAGGACGGATCAGCTTGAAAATCGATACGAGCGTCAGCGACATCTCGCAATTCATCGCCAACAATCCGGTGTTCGATACGCGCCAGGCTAAGACGGTCGTCGAGTTACCGTCCGGCGGATCGCTGGCGCTTGCCGGTCTGATCAGCACGAAGACTCAGCAAAACATCGATGGCCTTCCGGGCGCGAAAGACATCCCGATCCTCGGCACCTTGTTCCGAAGCCGCGACTTCCAGAACCAGGAATCGGAACTCGTCGTCATCGTGACGCCCTACGTCGTTCAACCGACGTCACGTCAGCAGCTTGCAACGCCTGCGGATGGGCTGGCGCCAGCGACGGACCTCAAAGCGGATTTTCTGGGTCATCTCAACCGGATCTACGGACGCGGCGAAGGCATGCCATCCGGCGGGCTCAAGGGTGACTACGGCTTCATCGTCGAATAATCGGGGCAAGACGCGTCATGCGCATGAAAAGCACGAATGCCGGCAGCCCTCGGAGACTGCGGTTAGGACTTGGAAAGATTTTTCTTGTTGCAATGCTTCCCGTCGTGGGTGGCGGCTGCGAGCACGACAGGGCGTTGGGCCCTCAGGTCGCGGGCTGGCAGCTGATCGATCCGGAGCAGCGTCATCCGATCCTCGTTTCGCAACAACCGGCCGTCATGAACCTTCATATCTCGCCGAATGCCGATGGCCTCACGCCGATGCAGCGCGCCCGTGTCCTCGAGTTCGCCAATCGCAGTCGTGTCTCCGATTCTGGCAACAGCCGCATCGTCATATCGGCTCCTGGCGGATCGGCAAACGAGGGAGCGGCAATGCAGGCGGCGGATGATGCCCGTCGGCTGATGCTTGAAAGCGGCTATTCGCCAACGACGATTGCTGTCGAAGCCTATCATGCCGGCGGCCGCGATGCGCCGTTGAGACTGTCTTACATGCGCTATGTCGCCGAAGCCCCGAATTGCGGTCAGGACTGGTCGGAAAATCTGGCGCGCAACTATCAGAATACCCCCTATCCGAACATGGGCTGCGCGGCGCAACGCAACCTCGCCGTCATGGTCGCCAATCCGGCCGATCTGCTCGGACCGCGCACGATGACGAGCCGTGATTCCAATCGCCGCGACGACATGTACGGCAAATACGTGAAGGGCCAGCCACTCGGCGCGTCGGAAGAAGTGCAAACGATCCAGAGTGTCACCAGCGGTCAGTGATTTCGGAGACGACATGTCCAAGCCTGCGCAAATCAACGCCATAGAGGAACTGTCGTTCGAGGATGATATGGCACGGGAGGCGCATCCGAGCGATCGTGCGCGTCCTATACCCCGCATCTCCATTCAGGCTTTTTGCGATGATCTCCGCGTCGCCGAAGCTCTTGAACATGCGGGGCTTGACCGACGGTTGGCCAAGGCACACCTCAGCGTTCACATGGGCGGCATTGCTGCGGCCATCGCGCATTATGGCGACAGTCCGACGCCCAATCTGATCATCGTCGACAGCGCACATCCGGGTGGCCAGTTGCTGGCTGAGCTCGATCTGCTGGCGGAGAGCTGCGATCCCGGAACGAAGGTCATCGTCGTCGGTCGCCATAACGATGTGATGCTGTATCGCGAGCTTCTGAAGCGCGGCGTCTCGGAATACCTCGTTATGCCGACGGATCCGATGGAGCTGATGGAAAGCATCTCCAATCTCTATAACAATCCGGAGACCGATCCGGTCGGCCACGTCTTCGCATTCGTCGGCGCCAAAGGCGG
>CAYYDL010000333.1:0-6175 GCA_964470545.1 uncultured Hyphomicrobium sp.
TGGATCGGCATCTCGCTCGATGAAGCCATCCGCATGAAGCCGAGCCGAGAAACCTGGCAGATCAACCGTTGGCCGTTGATCGAACGGCGCATGACGCGCCGCGATTGCCTCGCCTGGCTCCGCCGACATGACTATCCCACACCGCCCAAGAGCAGCTGCATCGGCTGTCCGTTTCATTCGAACGGCCTGTGGCGAGACATGAGCGATCACGATGCCGAGGCCTGGATCGATGCCGTTCATGTCGATCGAGCGATCCGCACAGGACTTCGGGGCATTCGCGGAGACGTCTATCTCCATCGTTCTGTCATGCCGCTCGGTGCGGTCGATCTCAGCACCGCATCCGATCACGGCCAGACCGATCTCTTCGGCGAGGAATGCGAAGGGCTGTGCGGCGTATGAGCGAACCCCGCTTCTTTCACCAGAGAGGAAGAGTGCGGATGCGAGGAGCCGTGACGGGTTTGAGGTCGAGAGAAAGGCTTTCGGCCGCCTGTCGCGGAGAACATCTCATGGCATCGTCAAGACCCAAGATCGTCCTGAACCGGTCGCAGGACATTCCCTTCAACAAGCTCGTGCTCTCTCAGGCCAATGTGCGCCAGATCAAGGCCGGTGTTTCGATCGAGGATCTGGCCAACGACATCGCCCGCCGCGGTGTCCTGCATGGCCTCAATGTTCGCCCCATGCACGACAGGGATGGTGAGGAAACCGGCATCTTCGAAATTCCGGCCGGCGGACGGCGCTATCGCGCGCTGGAATTGCTGGTCAAGCAGAAGCGGCTTGCCAAGACCGCGCCCATACCCTGCGTCATCCGCGAATCCGATGATACAAGTGCCAAGGAAGACTCTGCCGCTGAAAATCGTTTCCGCGAACCGCTGCATCCGCTCGACGAATTCCGCGCAATCCAGGACCTCCGCGCGGAGGGAAACGGCGATGAGACCATCGCTGCGCGACTGGGGCTTTCCGTCCGGACCGTCAACCAACGCGGAAAACTGGCGCAAGTCTCTTTGAAGCTGCTGGATGTTTTCGCCGAAGACGGCATGACGCTCGAAGAGTTGATGGCTTTCACGGTCACCGACGATCACGCGCGCCAGGAGCAACTTTGGGAGGGGATTGCCAATGGGCAGATCCATCGGGATCCGTACACCATCCGCGAAATCCTCACTGAAGATACCGTTCCAGCGACCGACCGGCGCGTCCGGTTCGTCGGGTTGGCTGATTACGAAGCCGCGGGCGGCGTCGTGATGCGCGATCTGTTCGACGACGAGGACAGCGGCTATCTGCAAGATTTAGCGCTGCTCGATCGCCTGGTGATCGACAAGCTCAAGGCGGAAGCCGTTCCCATCAGCGCGGAAGGCTGGAAATGGGTCATTGTGGCCCCGGACTTTGCCTATGGCTATATCCAGGGTTTGCGCCGTATCGCCGGCACCGTCATCGATCTCACCGACGAAGAGCGGCAACAGCGCGAAACCCTTCGCGCCGAGTTCGAGGCCATCGAGGAAGAGTACGCCCAAGCCGAGGAATATCCCGACGAAGTGGATGCCCGTCTCGGCGAGATCGAAGCCCAGCTCGAAGCCTTCGAGAACCGGCCGATGCACTACGATCCTGCCGACGTCGCCCGCGCCGGCGTGTTCATCAGCATCGCCCAGGACGGCAGTCTGCGGGTCGAGCGTGCGTTTGTCCGCCCCGAAGACGAACTTGTTTCCGACATGGGCGCGGCGAGTGCGGACAGCGAGGCATCCGCGCCTCACGGCGTCATCACCGTCGCGGGCGAGGCGGAAACCGAGACCGAGGAGCAGGAGGACGATGGGTCACCCAAGCCCTTGCCCGACCGTCTCGTCACCGATTTGACCGCGCATCGCACGCTCGCGCTGCGCGAAGCTCTCGGCCGTACACCGCATGTCGCGCTGACCGCTCTGTTGCACACCCTTTGCCTTGATCTCTTCTTTCATCGCAGTGAGAACTGTCTGCAGGCCCGCGTGCAGGAAGTGCATTTTCCGATGCAGACCGAGGGGCTGAAGGACAGCTCCTATGCGGAGATTGTCGACAAACGCACACAGACCTGGCTCACCGATCTGCCGAAGGATGAGACCGCGCTGTGGGCATGGCTCGATGAGCAGCACGATCCTGTGCGGCTCTCCTTGCTCGCCCACTGTGTCTCACTCGGCGCCAACGCGCTCCACGAGCGCTTTGACCGTTATGGCAGCCGCAGCGCACCCGAGCGCCGCATCCGCCAGGCCGACCGCATCGCGCGGGCGGTCGGTCTCGACATGGTGGAAGCCGGCTGGAAGCCCACGGTCGGCAGCTATCTCGGCCGTGTCACGAAACCTCGTATTCTGGAAGCGGTCCGCGAAGCCAAGGGTGAAGGCGCCGCCCAGCTCATCGATCATCTCAAGAAGGACGAGATGGCCAAGGAGGCCGAACGGCTGCTCGACAGCACAGGTTGGTTGCCCGAACCGTTGCGCACACCGCCGGAATCCGAAACGACGGAGGATACCGCCCTTCCGGACTTCCTGACCGACGATGATGACGAAGACAGCGAGGACGACGAGGCCGGCCCTGAAACGCTCGCCGCAGAGTAACCGTCATCGACAACCCATCAATCCCGTGAGCCCGGTCGTAAGACCGGGCTCTTCTGCTTTTCGGAGGAGATCATGACAGACGACAACGCAACACCCGATTCCAGCGACGACTTCATGCAGCGCTACGGCGAAAACGAGCGCGTTTATAAAACGCTGTCGTCCTTCGTTCACAACGGCAACAAAACAGTACTATTCGATGCGCTCGCAGCCGCCGGCATCACGACAGTTATCGTCACCTTCGACGGTAGTGGCGACTCCGGCCAGATCGACAACATTGAAGTCCAGGGCCACGTCGCCGACCTTCCGCCGACGGAGGTCGAGCTTGCTTTCGCATCCTGGGGCAGTTCCGACATCCGCCGCGAAGCTCTTTCGCTGTACGACGCCATCGAGGCACTTGTTTATGAGCTGCTGCGCCAGACTCACGAAGGTTGGGAGAACAACGAAGGCGCCTATGGTGAGTTCACTTTCGATGTCGTCAAACGCTCCGTCGTGCTCGACTACAACGAGCGCATCGAAACCTCCGAATACACCCAGCACATTCTCTGAGGGAGGCGATCATGGGACATTGTTATCACCACGCGCTCTCCTCGGTGAAGAAATGGGGCGGCACCGCGCAAGATTACCTGCCGCTGCATCAATGGTTCGATGAACCATCCAAGCTGATCACGGCGGACTTCCGGCACCGGGCGCTTCGCCATCATGCCGAAGGCATCTTCATGCTGGAACGCTTCTTCGGAGCGACCATCACCATTTCGACCGGGCGTGTCGTGCCGGTACGCCTGATCGGCGAACAGCATGTGATCGAGGACTTGGGCTTCATCCCGGCCTTCGCAGATTGGGTGCGCTGCATCCGTCCCGAACCCTGGATGGGCCGGGCACAGCCGATCCACAAGCTGGTCGATCCCTTCGCCGCCGTCGCCTGAAACCATCCAATCGCTTCCGCAGAAAACCCGGCTCTCGCGCCGGGTTTTCTGCTTTCAGCCCAAACCGAAAGGAGACACGCCATGTCGCTCTATCGCATTCCCGTGACGATCTACGGCACCGCCTATGTTCGGGCGGCCGATCCCCAAGCCGCCCGTCAGAAAGCCGCCATGCTGCACCATCCGCTGCTGGAGGTGCGCGATGCCGGTTCGGAAATTCCCATTTCCGGCGTGCGCTTCACAGATGCAGCGCTGCCGGAGATTTCGCTGTCACCGGCTATGACGCTCGCCGGACCGGACGAAGACGACGAACCTGAACCGGTGGAGGACGTCCATGCTGCTCAATGATTGGCAGAGGACGATCGCGCGCATCTATGGCGGCGGCGACTATGCGTATTTCGCGGACGAAGGCGCGATCAGTTGTGAGCAGCTCGATCAATGCGGCGACACGCTGTTCGAATTCCTGATGATCGAGCTTTCAGACACTGAAGATTGTGACACGCAGGAGGAAGCCATCCGCCGCCTCGAATCCGCCCGCCGGCAACTCGACGAGGCGCTCGGCGCATTGGAGGGACCATGAGAGCCTTCATCGTCTATGGCTGCGGCGGCGAACTCACCGTCTCCGCATCGTCCGGCCAGGTCCTCGAATATGATGACATGGGTTACGGCGACAACGAATATGCCGGCATTGTCTTCGTCAATGTCGATGAGTGGCACAATAGCCATCCCGGCACAGTGCTCGATCGCATCGACATTCTCGATCTCGGCTATTGGACGGAATCCGGCGAGTACGAGCCACCCGAAAATGACTGGCGTCGCCTGATGGCGTCTTTGGAGGGAGCTTGAACATGTACGGCGCTTATCTTCGGCTTGGAGTCAGCGTTCACGCGAGCTGGCGCAGCGTGATCCGAGCGGCTGCGCACAAACTCAAGCGGTCCGTCCGCTTTTCCTCCGCGCATCGCGACGCGCGTCATCGCTTCTATCGCGAAATGCTTGGTCATCATCGCAACGACCAGGATTTGGTCACGCGATGGCGTCTCTGACGCATCGCCTTCTGATTCACCCACTCACCCGGCCTTCGCGCCGGTTTTTTTGTTTTGAAGGAGAAGCAGTATGTCCGCACCGTTCATCTATGACCATGCGCCACTCGGCGCCATCATCCGCTTCTCGGATCACACACCCGAGCCGCCGGTCCGCTTCAAGCGCAAGCATGCAGCGTGGGAAGACCGTAACGGTCGCGGTCGGTTGATCGCCAAAAGCTCGCCGCGGGAAACGGCCGGCTACCGCTCGGAGCCTGCGATCACCCTGCACATCGGCGACTATGGCACTGGCGCGGTCGTCGTCCTGATCGTCCAGCGCACATTCGGCCTTGGTTGCCCGCTGGATTTCACGATCGAGTCGCTCCCGGCGCCCGGCAGCGTGCGCATCCTGCACGACTGGGCCAGCAAGAGCGAATTGCTCCATCTCGCATCCGACAGAGCGGCGGCTGAACGATGGCTGGCCGACAATCGCTACAGCAATGCGCGTCTCGAGGATGTCGATGCTTCCGAAATTCCGGTTGCGATGGAGATGGCGCCATGACGACACGCGTCTATACCGCTCTCTACGAGCATCCTCATGGCACCGATGTTCGCATCTTCGTCAACGAGGATGACGCCTGGGCATGGCGCACACGGCTCGCCAAGGAATGGTGGGAAGACGAACTCGCGGACGAACCGCCATCGGATGACGCCATCGGTGCGGCGTATTTCGATCGGATGACCGAGCGCGACGAGTTCTTCTCCGTGCATCCCTGCGCCATAGAAGGTTCAAGGATCAGTCGGCTCCGACCGATGCCGCCGTCAGCGATCCGGAAGCCGAGGCGTTGATGATGCAGCATGGCGGACTGTGGGGCGAACATCCCGAATACCCATCCGCCACGTGGCGCGCTGCCGTCGCCGATGACCAGACCCGCGCGAGCTACTGGAGCTGGGTTGTCGCGCAGAAGGAAGACTGACAACCCACGCCTTCGTTCTCCATCTCACCCGGCCTCGCGCCGGGTTTTTCGTTTCAGGAGGTCACCATGCCCGTTTTCACCATCGAAACCACTTATTGGATTCCGGTCTGGCGTCTTCGCACCTATGAAGCTGCAACCGTCGAGGAGGGTTGCCGACTCGCCGTCGCGGATGACGACTGGTCTGACGCCAAAGAAGATCACGAAGCTGCCAGCGGCACTTATGTATCTGGCATCTGGCAGGGCCACGATTGCGCCTATAACGCGTCACCAGTCCCCATCCCATCGCAATTCGACGAGACGCTGCGGCGCAAATCCGATCACTTCGAAACCCTGCTCGGCATCCTCAAGTTGCTCGCCGCACGACAGGGCGATCCGTCTATCGATCTGACCTTCTGGCGGGAGCGCGCGAAGGCCGCCATCGCCAAGGCCGAAGCCATTCTTTCCGGCGAAGCCGATCCCGACTGATCAATCTCACCAGAGCCCATCAACCAACCGCCCGGCCTCGGCGCCGGGTTTTGCACATCTGGAGGTTCACCATGGCCGACTACTACGATGAGACCGTCGTACAACAGACCATTCCCGATGCCGACATGACGGCACTGGAGAAGCTGCTTCTCTCAAACATCTTCGAATGGGAGCGGGATGGTGACGGCTGGTATTTCTATGCGGGGCAAGGTCCATCC
>CAYYDL010000334.1:0-2598 GCA_964470545.1 uncultured Hyphomicrobium sp.
CATCTCGCATCCCGATGCCGGTAAAACGACGCTGACGGAAAAGCTGCTGCTGTTTGGCGGCGCCATCCAGATGGCGGGCGCCGTCAAGGCGCGCGGCGAGCGGCGGCGCACGCGCTCCGACTGGATGCAGATCGAGCAGCAGCGCGGCATCTCGGTGACGTCGTCGGTGATGACGTTCGAGCGGAACGGAATCGTTTTCAATCTGCTCGACACGCCGGGCCACTCGGATTTCAGCGAAGATACGTATCGCACCCTGTCGGCGGTCGACGCCGCGGTGATGGTGATGGACGCAGCGAAGGGCATCGAAAGCCAGACGCGGAAGCTCTTCGAAGTTTGTCGTCTGCGCGATATTCCGATCATTACGTTCATCAACAAGATTGATCGCGAAGCCGAAGATCCGCTGACGCTACTCGATCAGATCGCGGCGGATCTCGCGCTCGATCTCGTCCCGATGGCGTGGCCGGTCGGAATGGGCACCGATTTCCGCGCTGTGCTCGATCTCGTCGGCAACAAGATTTTGCTGCCGGAAAGCGACGAGCGCGGCGCGTCGTACGGCCGGTCGCAACCGCTCGAAACGTTTGAAGGGTTGCGGCGGATCGAAGGCATCGACGAGCGCATCGCGGATAGGACGATCGAAGGGGTCGAGCTGGCGCAGGGCGCCCTGCCGCCGTTCGATCTGCAGGCGTTCCGGGAGGGACATCTGTCGCCCGTCTTCTTCGGAAGTGCGTTGAAGAATTTCGGCGTTGAGCAGCTTCTCGATGCGCTCGGCAACTGGGCGCCGGGGCCGCTGCCGCGAGCGGCGACGCAGCGGACGGTTTCGCCGGGCGAGGATCAGGTCACGGGCTTCATCTTTAAGGTGCAGGCCAATATGGACCCGAACCATCGCGACCGGATCGCGTTCATGCGGCTGTGCTCGGGGCGCTTCAAACGCGGCATGAAGCTTCTGCACGTGCGCGACAATAAGCCGATGACGGTTTCGTCGCCGACATTCTTCTTCGGTCAGGGCCGCGAGACGGCCGATGAAGCGTGGGCGGGTGACATCATCGGTGTGCCGAACCACGGAACACTCCGCGTCGGGGACACGCTGACGGAAAAGGAAGCGCTGAAGTTCACCGGCATCCCAAATTTCGCGCCGGAGCTCTTACGCCGGGTCGTCATCCAGGATGCGATGAAGGCGAAGCAGCTCAATCGCGCGCTCGATGATCTTGCGGAAGAAGGCATCGTGCAGGTGTTCACGCCGATTGCGGGTGGGCGGCAGATTCTGGGTGTCGTCGGGCAGCTGCAGTTCGAAGTTCTGCAGTCGCGGGTCGCGAACGAATACAGCGTGCCCGTGACGCTAGAGCAGTCGCCGTTCGAACTCGCGCGGTGGATTTCCTCAGACGATCCGGCGAAGCTTCAGAAGTTCGTCGATGCGCATCGCGGTGAGGTTGCGACCGATCGCGACGGCGCGCTCGTGTTTCTGGCCGAAAGCGCATGGATGCTGAAATACAAGACCGAGCGCTTTCCTGAAATCAAATTCGCCGCGCTTCGAGAGCGCGGCGAAACCTAGTCGGGATCGGATCATTTCCTAGCGTCTCAGTGGGAGCGGCCGCCGCAGCGCCCGATAGAATGGGAATCTGCAGACAAAATTGCCGCATACGGCGGCGGCCCACGGGTTCTCTTGGCCGGGTGGTCAACCCGGCGGTTTGATTCCCATCAAACTTTGAAAGATTTGACTTGAGACTTTCTGCTTTCGCGGATCAGACCGAGATGTTCGGGCCGCGTCGTGGGGGGTTATTGAACGCGCCTTCGATGCTCTCGAGCCAGCGGTGGAGCGCGGATTCGAGGGCGTCAGTCTGGGCCGTCGCCTTGCTGTGCTGAAGTTCCGTAATCGTCCCCTCGGCATCGAGTGAGCCTCGAATGGCATCATGCTGATCGATGAACTCCGTCAGGGTATCGGCTTGGTCGCCGATCATCCCATGGGCCTCGAGCTGGGTTCTGGCCTGTGCAATGCGGTCCTGCACTGCGGCCAACCGGGCGCGGAGGTTCTTGGGGGCAAAGTCGTCGACCATCTGTATTCGTTTCCCTTGTCAGTTTGCGCGGAGCGCCGCAATACGGCTCAACTACGATCGGCAGCGAGAGTTCCCTTATGGAAACGTTAATATGCTCGACGCTTGGCGATGTGCCGTGATACTTGGGCTCCCGAGTTCCTAGGAAGTCGTATCTATAAATATGCTGAAAGTTCGCATCATTCCATGCCTTGATGTCAAAGACGGGCGAGTTGTAAAGGGCGTCAATTTCGTCGATCTCGTCGATGCGGGCGATCCGGTCGAGGCCGCGGCGGCCTACGACGCCGCAGGCGCGGATGAGCTCTGCTTCCTCGACATCACGGCGAGCCATGAGAACCGCGATACGATCTTCGACGTCGTCGAGCGTACCGCCAATCGCTGCTTCATGCCGCTGACGGTCGGCGGCGGCGTTCGGACAATCGAGGATATTCGGAAGCTGCTCGAAGCGGGCGCGGATAAGGTCTCGATCAACACGGCCGCGGTCAACAACCGTGCCTTCGTCAAGGAAGCGAGCGAGAAGTTCGGCGCCCAGTGCATCGTCGTTGCGATC
>CAYYDL010000335.1:0-3115 GCA_964470545.1 uncultured Hyphomicrobium sp.
CAAGAACCAGCGGTTCCAGCATCTGACCCATGATCGGCTCGCCAATCGCGAACACGGCCAGTGTGCAGAGTGCCTTCGTCCAGCCGGGGTCAACCGCTGCTGCGAGAAGTATCGGAGGTATCGCGGCGATATAGGACCCGACGAAGGGTACGAAGCGCATGACGAATGCGACCACGCCCCAAAGGGGGGCGTTTGGCACGCCGAGGACAAAGAGGATGACCCCGACAAATGTGCCAAACGACGCATTGAGAATCACTTGGCCCGTGAAGAGGGCGACGAGTCTGTCGCCAGCGTCGGACATCGCAGCTGTTGTGTCAGTCATATGATCGACGCCGAAGATCCGGACGATCCGGTCGCGAAGATCGCGATATTGCATCAGCAGGAAGAGCGTGAAAAGAAATGTCAGCGCAGCCTGGGTCAACGGTTCGGCCAATATCTGCAGTCCGTACAAAGCCGTGCTTTCGCTTTGATCTTTGACGATCTGGACCTTGTTCTTATCCTGAGGAGGCGCAGGCTGAGGTTCGCTCGTCGGTTCGGCTCCGAGCTGAAGCTCAGAGTTGATCATTTGCTGATAGCTCTCGACGGCATCGATGGCGCGCCCCACGAGGCCGCTCGGAACCGATGGGCCGATGATGCTGCGCACCTTTTCCAAGACATTGGCGCGATATGCGGGAAGTTCTGCGGCAAGCGATAGGAGTTGCGAACTCAATCCGAACGACGCAACCGAGATGAACGCCATTGCAGTGAAGAGAACGATACCCTCCGCAAAACCGTCAGGCACGCATCGGCGTTTGAGCCAAGTGACCGCGGGGACAAGAACGAAGCAAGAGACGCCCGCGAGCGAGAGAGGCACCAAAATATCGCGGCCGAGGACGATCGCCGCGATGATCAACGCCGCAGTCACTAATGCTGCTGATAAATTTCTTAGAGAGTCGGCGATCAGGGGCATTATCAGAACAAACCCAGCGAGTTCCGTTTGTCGATGTTGCCGATTTTGTTTGGCAGATCGTCAAGCGCACACTGGAACGCGCATCCCGCGATACCTGTTCCCGTGAGGATCAGCTCGTTCGAACTCACGAACAGCTTTCGTCTCGCTGCGTCGCCGCAGCGTCTATGGCATGGCTCCGAGGGTCCGGGACCGGGTGCCTTTTATCGGCTTAGGCCGACCAGAAACTAATGGGCGAGGTGCACATGGCTAGAGCCCGGAGAGGACGGGATGCGCCAGCTGTCGAGCAGCAATTCCGTCGATACGGCCTCTACCTGCTCTCCGAACCTGTTCGTGTAGATATTCATCATCGAATCATGCGTCTCATCGGTAGAACTGCAGAGCGCGTCTTTTACGAGGATCACACGGAAGCCCCAGTCCACCGCGCCGAGCACTGTACTTAGGACACACACGTCTGTTTCGCCGCCGGACACTATGATTGTGTCGACGCCCGCCGCACTAAGCTGTTCATGGAGGTTGCTGCCGGTCCATGGCGAATACACATGCTTGTCGAAAACCTTGGCCGGCGGGATGAATTTGATCAGCTCCGGGACCAGATCCGTCAATTCGGGTCCTAGTCGGCTGGTGGTCATGGACGCCCATCGTTCATAATAGCGGCGCCACATTCCGGCCCCGTCACCGGGCTGACGCGCAGGAATAAAGCGTGTGAAGATGGTTCGCTCGGGATGCGCCTCGGACAATGCAATGATGTTTGGGAGAATCCGCGCGAGCCAAGGCATATGCCAATCGGTGTTTTCCGCGAACATGCGCTGCATGTCGACGCAAAGATGAACCGCTGTTGCTCCTGGCGGACCGTACTTCAGGTCATCGGGCTTGCTCACCGCCGCGAAACGCCCAAATGGCGGCTGGAGTTCCAGGTCCATCACCTCAAAGCGAGACGCCGCCGTTTTCTCAGATCACCGATCTCGATGCGAGGAAACGCAGCTTGAGATCATCATTGACAGAGTTCCAGCAGGCGGGCGGCGTCCCGTGGCGCGGCGCTCTTCTGATCGTTGTCGAAGTAAACGTAAACCGATTTGTTCGAACCGAGCCAAGATTTGATCTCTTCTGCCCAGAGTGCGAGCATTTGCTTCGGATAACTCCCTTTGTAACGCCCGGTCGGGCCATGTCCGCGTACATAGACGTGGCGCGCAGTCGTAACCCACGGCGCCGGGGCCTCGTGATGGTCGGAAATACAAAGAGCGACGCGATGTTTTTCCAGGAGGTTATAGACGGCATCGTGGTACCAGCTCGCGTCGCGGAATTCGAAAGCATACCGATGATGGGGAGAAAGCATCGCAAGGAAATCGCCAAGACGCGCGCAATCAGCGTGAAAACGCGCAGGAAGCTGAAAGAGGACTGGGCCGCACTTTGGTCCGAGTGCCGCAAGCCGGGTCTCCATGAGATCAAGAGAATTCGCTGAACTGGCGCCGAGCCGCTTCCAATGGGTGATGAATTTCGAGGCCTTCCATGCGAACCGAAAGCGCGCGGGTGTTTGCTCTCGCCAGCTTTCGACGGCTTCGATTGAGGGCGTTCTGTAGAACGAGCCGTTGACCTCCGTCGTTAAGAACTGTGCCGCATACCACGGTAGCCATTGCTTGCGTGGGGTTCGATCGGGATAGAAGCGTCCGCGCCAGTCGGCGTAGCTCCAACCCGACGTGCCGACGAGCAATTTTGAAGGCGGCTCGGCCTTTGCGTGCCGAGAAGTTCTTCCAGAGGATGAGGCCATCTAGTCCGGAGATTGCACTCCGCTTACTGAATGCACTTTCTTTTCGTCGAGCGAAAAATCATTACACGCGTAGAATGCGGAGAAGTGGAATTCGTTCCAGGGAATGCAGAGACGCGGCAAGTTCAAAAGACGACCCGTTCGCACGGAACCCAGTTATGGATAGGATTGCTTCGATATTGCCCCCGAGGCCAATCGATCAGCCAGCGCCATGATCGTGAGCGTCAGATTCTTCTCATTGATGTCCGGCATAACGCTGCCGTCGCAGATGAAAAGATTGGGATGGTCGAAGCTCCGACAGTCCCGATCCACGACGCCCTCGCGACCGTTCTCGGCCATTCGGCAGGTGCCGGCGTAATGGATGCCCTTGCCCGGCATGGCGTCGGCGAAGGAACGGACGCCAA
>CAYYDL010000336.1:0-4771 GCA_964470545.1 uncultured Hyphomicrobium sp.
GACCCGAAGCCCCGGCGGCGGCGAGATGCGCCCTCCGATGTAGTCATCGACCCGGTAGAGGTTGATCCAGCACTTGAGCTTCGCCGCGATCCCAAGCGGCACAGTCTTCGAAGCCGCATACTCGTGAAAATACTTCTGATAGATGCTGCCGAGCGGCGACCCGAAAGTGAGAAGAGCTGGTGCCGCGTCGCCAAGCCGCGTGTAGTGCGGGCCGTTGTCGCGCAGATAATCATAGACGATGACCGAACCCTGGCTGTGGGCCAGGAAGACCACTCCGTCATAGCCTTGGTTCTGCACGAAGTGTTCAAGAACCAGGTTGAGCCGTCCCTGAATGCGTTCGCGCCTCAGCCGGCGCATCCGGATCCGAAAGACCGACGGAATGAAGTACGCCGCCGTTTCCTGCCGAGGCTGGTAGTGATGATCGATCAGTTCGCGTGCGAACTGCACGACGTTGGCGACGCGCCGACCGAAGAAGAACGGAAGGATCAGCGCCACAACCGCGGCGACCGGCAGAATGGCCCCTCGCAGCGTCACGAACATCTGATTGCGGTCGAGATACGGCTGGATGAACACCAGCGCGAAAACGACGAGGAATGCGACGATCAGCAGCCCGACGAGAAACGGATTGAAAAGCAGCCGCGGCATGTTCCGCGATGTGCTTTCGAGATCCGATAGCCCGCGCCGGGCGCGCCATTGCCGGAGTTCGATCAGGAGAATCCCGGCGAGGATGAGCATCAGTACGGTGAGCGCCGCCGACGCATAAATGAACTTGAACCGCCCGATCCAGTCGAGCTCGATGTTCGGAACTTGCACGAGCTTCGCGATCGGGCTGTCGGGCGCGATCTGATGCGCATCGACAGCATGCTGGATAACCGGCTGCGCCTCTTTCAGAATGGAAATCGCCTCGGCGCGATTGAGCATCGGATAGATCACGCTGACAACGACCGTCGTCCAAAGCATGAACTGCATGATCAAGATCGCAATGCTTGTCGAAATCGTCGAAAGGCGCGACCGATCGCCGGTGAACCGCGCACGGATCCACGAGAGCGCGAGCAGGATCGTCGAGAAGACGAGCAACGCACCCCAGAACCGCCAGCCCCAGATAATGACCTTATAAAGCCCGTCGATGTAGCACGCGGCATTCGAAACACCGGGCGGACAATCCAGCACTTGCGCGCTGACAAGGCGTTGCGGTCCGAGCTTGAGTTCCGGCACATGCTTGAGCAGCGGCAACAGCATGTTGTTGAACGTCAATACGAACACGGACAACGCCGCGACCGCGAGCCAGAAGGCCGTGTCGTACCACGAGTAATCCTGTTGTCGGCTGATACGATAAAAAACATAGAGTGCGCAGACGAAGATCACACCCGTCACAATCAGCACCTGCGATCGGACGTCCATGACCTCGGCGGTCACCGTTACGGGCTCAAAAAGAAACAGCGCGCAGATCGCCGACGTGACGATGGTCAGTGCCGCGCTCGGCCCGCGGATCAGCCAACCCGCAACCCACAGGACCTTCCGCAAAATCCAGGAGGTCACATCCCGCGACCGGTCGAGCATCGCGTCGACAAGATGATGGGATTCGAAGATGACGCGGAAAAGTTGTAGAAGCGTATTGACGCGTCCGGGCGTGCCCTCGGTCAGATCCGCCCAGTGCAGTTCGACGGCCTCGATTTCGATGCCACTGTTATGCGCCGCTCCCCGCCGAATGACCGGAAAGACCGGCGGCGGATTGGCGACCTCGACCTCGGGCATGCGGTTGTATTCGTTCGCGGGAGAAACGGTATATCCCGGCCGTGTCTGGGCCAGCGTATCGAGCACCGCATTGACGCAATAGCCCGGCTCGGTCTCGCCCACCCCGTGGACAACGACCAACCCCACACGAACCCGGCCCCTTCCCCCCGATGGTCCGTCCGCCGACATGCCTACTCCCGTACGCCGTGTACGCCCCAACCATAGTGCGTTTTCCCTGCAAAGCACGCGTCCCACGCTTTGCAGCCGCACCCGGCCTCGTCAAAACCCAAGATTTCGGCTTTAGTGTTGCGGAATGAATAAGAAACTGGCGACAGGCCGCCGTCGATGAGGATGGGATGGACCCGAGTTTCACTCACCCGCATTGGATTGTGGCAGGCGTATTGCTGCTCCTGGGCGGATTCTGGTTATTTCGCTGGGGCCAACGCAATGATGACCGCGGCGTGATCGCAGCGGCCGCGGCCGAAGCCGCAATTAACAAACTTCGCAAAAATTCCCCGGGAAAAACGCGGGCCTCTCCTGCCCCCGCTGCCAAAATCGGCGCAGCTACTCGCTTTCGCAACGCAATGGCACAGTTCCTTGCCATCGTCGGACTTTTGATGATCATCGCCGGCCCGGTCCTGATCGTCTTCGGGCTTTTTTACGCCGCGGAATAGAGTTGCTCAGGCAGCCGTCAGCTTTTTCAGGACGTCATCCGAAATCTCGAAATTCGCGAACACGTTCTGAACGTCGTCATCGTCCTCGAGCGCGGCCAGCATCTTCATGATCGTCTGCGCATTGTCCTCGTCGACGGATGTCGTGAGGTTCGGCTTCCAAACGGCCTTCACACTCTGCGCCTCGCCAAGCGTCTTTTCGAGCGCCGCCGCGACGGTGCCAAGCGACTCGAAAGCCGTCGTGACGATGTGGCCGTTTTCATCGGACAGCACATCGTCGGCGCCGGCATCGATGGCCGCTTCGAGAACCGCCTCCGCCGATCCGGCTTCCGGTTTATACGTGATCTCGCCGATGTGGTTGAACATGTGCCCGACCGAGCCCGTCGCACCGAGATTGCCGTTGAATTTCGTGAAAACACTTCTGACGACGCCGCCGGTCCGGTTGCGGTTGTCTGTCAGCGCTTCGACGATCACAGCGACGCCACCCGGCGCATAGCCCTCGTAGCGAACAGCTTCGTAGTTCGCGAGATCGCCGCCCTGCGCTTTCTTGATGGCGCGCTCGATATTGTCCTTCGGCATGTTCTCGGCGCGGGCTTCCTGGATCGCGAGACGCAGCCTGGGGTTCATGTCCGGATCGGGCGTTCCCGATTTCGCTGCGACCGTGATTTCGCGGGCGAGCTTCGCAAAGAGCTTCGAACGCATCGCGTCCTGCTTACCCTTGCGGTGCATGATGTTCTTGAATTGCGAATGGCCGGCCATGCTCGTGCTCGCTCGGTATTGGAATTGGGCTGAAGCCGTCTTTTGCGCAACGGCCGCGCGGTGGTCAAGGGAGCCGCGTGCTTGGCCTGAAATTCAGGTGCCAACGTCAGCCATCGATCCAGAATTCGGGCGTAGCCGGTTCGAGGTGCGGCCCAAGCCGCAACGGACCCGACTTTACGGCAAGACCTGTTTTGTCGTCGATATCGACCGCGAAGCCGGAAATCGTCCCTGGCCCCGGAGCAGGCTCATAGCGGCCGCGCGGAATGCGGGTCAGGAAACGGTTGATCGGCTCGTCCGCCTCCATGCCGAGTACCGAGTTGTAGTCCCCGCACATCCCGGCGTCCGAAAGATAAGCGGTCCCGCCCGGCAAGACCCGTCCGTCTGCCGTCGGCGTGTGGGTATGCGTGCCGACAACAACGCTGACCCGGCCGTCGAGGAACAGGCCCATCGCCTGCTTTTCGCTCGTCGCTTCGGCATGGAAATCGATCAGGATCGCATCGGCACCCCGTTTCAGCGCGCAGGCTGTCAGCTCCGCATCAATCGCGCGGAACGGACAATCGAGCTCGGTCATGAAGACCCGGCCCATCGCATTGACGACGAGAACATCGGCGCCGCTCTTCGCCTTCAGAAGCGTCGCGCCTTTTCCGGGCGTCCCCTTCGGATAATTGAGCGGCCGGACAAGGCGATCCTGCCGTTCGATGAAGACGAGCGCTTCTTTCTGATCGAACGCATGATTGCCGAGCGTGACGCAATCCGCACCGGCGTCGATCAGATCGTTGACGATCGTCTCGGTAATGCCAAAGCCGCCCGCAGCATTCTCACCGTTGATGACGACGAAATCCAAACTGTAGCGATTGATGAGTCCGGGCAATGCATCGCAAACCACCGTACGGCCCGCGCGGCCGACGATATCGCCGAGAAACAAAAGACGCATGAAAATCCCGGATCAGAGGTTTTTGCATTTTTGGGGCCCTGAAGGAGTCAGGACCCAATCGAGTTTTTCGTCATAGCTTTCGGCTGGCACCGCGTCGACCCTTTGTTCGTCATACGCGAGACCAACAGCCACGATCCGCCTCGATTTCCGCAATCTGTTGAGTGTCCTGTCGTAAAAGCCGCCGCCGTAGCCGAGGCGGTGACCCCGGGCATCGAACGCCAGCAGCGGCACCAGGACGACATCGGGTTCGACTTCCGGTTTGTCTTCGAGAGGCTCCGCAATCCCCCACGCCGCCGGCGCCATGGTATCCCCAGGCGACCACGACCTAAGCAGAAGTGGCTTTCCACGGCCCTGCATGACCGGAAGGGCAAGCCGGAAGCCTTCAGCGTGCAGCCATGCCATCAGAGCAGCGGGATTGATTTCGTCGCGAATGGCGGCAAATCCCGACACGATCGCGTCCGGCTTTATGCCGAGAAAATCCAGGCCCTGTGCAGCAATCTTGCGGCTTGCCTCCGGGCCGTGACGCTCGAAGGCTTCCTTCCGGCGCAGAAGCGCTTCGGCGCGCAGATCTTTTTTAGCGTCCGCCATTCTCAATGATTGCACGCCCCGGAGAAGGAATAAATGCCGCGAAGGCCGTTGAGACGATGATCCCGCGTGGTCCCTACGAGCGTAG
>CAYYDL010000337.1:0-6970 GCA_964470545.1 uncultured Hyphomicrobium sp.
GACGCGCGCGCCGATCCGCTCTCGATCCTCGTCAGAGGGCGCAAAGCCCGTCAGGGCGATCCCCGCACCACTCTTTTTAATGTCCCAGACAAAAGGCCGAACCATCGGCGGCGTAACGGCGTCGCGCGAAAGGCCAAGGCCGGAGGGACGGCGGTTTTGCAGGGCTGAGCGAACGTGGCGGTAAGCATCGGATGTTTTGGCCTCGCCCGCGATTGAAAGATTGAGCATGGCGAGCTGCGCCTCGCCTCGCTTCAACTCGGAGAGGCTTCTAAGACTGAAAACGGCACCTTCGAGCCAGGCGTTTCGATCGATGGAACCCCGCGCGAGCCGCATGTCGTCCGAAATGGTCGCACCGGGAAAGGTCTTGCGAGCAGCGCCGATAAGTGCGCGCCGCGCATCCTCCGATGGTACGTCGCCTGCCAACCGAACGCGCCCATCGCCGCTCGCCATGGCCGACCAGCGATAGTCGGCGACGCGGTCGATGAGTCCGGACCGGTCGTTCGCGATCCGCACGCCCCAGACGTTTCGCAAGCTGGCGAGAGCTCTTTCGGGCTCACGCTCGTCCGGGGCACGGCCGGTCAGCACCGCATCGCGCCCGACGAAATGCAGGTTGGCCCAATCGAAGCTGCCACGCCGCAGGACATCTTGAGCCCGTCGCGAAAGATCGAATTCGATCGCTCCGCGCTCGAGTTGGACAGCAACCCAGCTCAACATCGCGATCGGGACGAGTCCCAAAAGCCAATAGGATGGATTGCAGCGCATGCGCTCGCGACTCCGACTACTTACCGACGTCTCGCCGCCGCAAAACGAGCAAAACCCCACCGCGTGGGAAGCGATGCGCTAACCCGCCAGCAAGGCAAAACTCTGATCCGAGCGGACCCCCAACGCGGAGTATAGACAAGAGGAATGGGCATTCCAAGCAGAGCCGAGCCGCACAGCCGTCCATTAACTCTTTGACAAATAAAGATTTATCTAGCTGTCGCCGAAGCGATCAACCCCTGTGGCACCAGAGCCTCTTCGGACTGTTGCTCGCATGCCTTCGCGGCAACCGCATGGCGGGGCACGGAAAATCCGCTCGCGCAAGCATGTGCCCCCATGTCCTTAGGGCGCGCGTGCCTGCAAAACGATCGTGACCGATAAGCCGGCAGCACGAAGCGCATCGACCTCGGCTCCATCCGCTCCGTCGCTTTGCTCAGTCCGCAGCCTCAAACGGACGACGCGGGCACCCGATGCCACCGCAGCGGCCAACGCATCGACGGCCGCTTGCGAACCGGCGTGCCCCGGCGGGACGGCGTGTCTTCGCGCTTCCCGGCGCATAAACTCCTTAACCTCCGACGGGACACCCTCATCGAAAAAGATATCGTCCGCGGTCCGCAGTAACCGGATGGCACCAAGCGTCAACGAATCCGTTTCCTTGGAGATATCGAGAATCGACACCGGCGCGGGCACATCTGCAGTCGGCGCATTCAAGAGCTGCGCGAGATCGGCTTCTGTAGGCGCCATGTCAGGAGTGCGAAGCGCGAGATCGGTGAACCGCTGCCAGAAGCGCCGCTTCTTGTCCGTCGTATCCCCAAGATCCTCCGGTCTTTGCCGAAGATCGCGCGCGGCCTTTGCCCAGCGCCTGAATCCATCAGGCAGCAGGCTCTCGATCAGCGAACGAATAGCCTGACCAAAAACAGGCGCCGCCCCATCGGTTGATATCCCGACCACAAGAGGCGAGCGATTGACGATAGCCCCGAATTGAAAATCGCAGAACGCCGGACGATCAACGACATTGACCGGTACGCCGGCGTCCCTCGCGGCAGACGCGAAAGCTTCTGCTTCCGCGTCATCTCCGAACGATCCCACCGCAAGCGCGGCGTGTGCGAGATCGCCGACTGTCCATCTCCGATCGACCAACAGGACCTGGCCATTCGGGGAAGCAGCAGAAAGTTCGTAAAAGCCACTTACAAAAGTCTCGGAGAAGACTTCAACCAGAGCGCCAGTGGCTGCCAGCAGTTCCGCCTTCCAAAGCGCTGGCTCGCCGCCGCCGACGAGGACGACGCGCTTGCCGTCGAGCTTGAAGAAGACGGGCAAATTCGCAAGCGGGCCGATCCGCGAAGCGGAAGAATTCGGCACCGATCTTTCGTTGACGTCCGGCATTAAAACTCAAGGACACCCACGGCCCCGATGCCGTGATGCTTGACGCTTCCTAGCTTTCAACGGCCGAACAAACAAGCAGCTTCCACCCGGCCGACTGCCGCGAAACGACGCGACTTACACGATAACGATATCGCCATTGAGCTATATAAAATTATTGGTTGCTTCCATCCGAAATTCGATCGCGCGTAAGAAATGATACAATTGCTCGCATTACCGGAGGAGCGAATAGGATGTTGCGGTGACCAAATCCTGTGAACGTTCGCAGCTCCGCCCCATCGACTTCGGAGGCGATTTCCTCAGCGGATTCGAACGACACGTCGTCGTCATCACGATCATGTATGATATACGCTTGAGAACGGGTGGCCTGCAGAAGTTTTGCGATTGTAAAACAGCCGATCGGCCGCCCGCCGACGCGCTCAAGCCGCTGCTCGAACGCACGTCGGCCAGCCAACGTCAAACCCCAATGACGGGAAAAGTCCGACGTGACCTGCGAAAGACGATTTGGACTTGCGATGAGCACGATCCGCGGAACCTCAATCGGATCAGGTAAAGGAGCTCTCCCTTCCGCCGCGACAAGAGAAATCATTCCGCCGAAAGAATGTGCAACGATCGCATCGAGTGGTCCAAATGCTCGCGCGATGGCGGCCGTTGCACGTGCACAATCGATGAGATTTGTCGAGATCGCCCCGCTGAGGCCATGCGCAGGCAAGTCAAAGAGCACCACGCGATAGCCAGCCCTCCGAATTGGCTCGGCGATGGCCGTCATGAACGAGGCTTCACCCGTCCAGCCGTGAGTAACAAGTACTGTACCGATTGGGTCGCTGCAGTCGGGCTCGAAGAGGTATGTCTGAATGTCTGCGACGGGTGTTGATATCCGTTGCCATCGCGCATGCCGCAGATGAAACCGCGCTCTGGCAGCGAGTTGCTGATGATTGCGAGCTCGATACTGAGACAGTTCGGGCGTACAAAAAATTCGAAATGCCGTGTCCCCTGCAATTCCGCAAGGCAATTGCGTCAAACTTTGGCCAATCCAGAATTCTTTCGGTATCCAAATCATGACTGATTTCTGAATTTGGATTTCTCATTTCGCAAGACGGCTCACACTTCAAAGTATCGCGATGGTTGACGGCATATTGACTGCATTCGCAACAAACCTTGCGTTCGCTGGAGAGCGGTGGGCGCAGGGACGTCCAGCATTGAACCGGCGGCTTTTTTTATGGCGGCCTTTGGTCCTGTCCAGCGGCGCGGACGGAGCGAAGAATTCGTGGGAAGGGGATTGTGCGTACGGACTTCGAAGCGACTAATTCCACGAAGCACCGCTTCGCAGTCCCCGAGCTTCTGATTGACATTGAATTGCCGTGACAATTAGAGCTTGCTGATGCCTGGAGGGGCTCTCTGCGTTATTCACGAGGGGAAATTTCTTGCTATCGCCGGAGCAGCTGCACCACCTCTTCGCGACGTATGGTGTCTGGACAGTCGCCTTGATCGTCGGCCTGGAAAGCCTGGGTCTTCCGTTGCCCGGAGAGGCTGTCCTGATTATCGCCGCCGTCTACGCGGCAACGCACGACGGCAACATCGCGTTCGTCATTGCCGCCGCGACCATTGGCGCTATCGTCGGAGATAACATCGGCTATCTGATCGGTCGGGAATTTGGCTACCGGCTCGTTCTCAGATTCGGCTCCTCGCTAGGGCTCACGGAGGGCCGCATCAAGCTCGGTCAGTATCTCTTCCAGAAGTATGGTGGCACGGTTGTCTTTTTCGGGCGGTTTTTCGCGGTACTGCGGTTCCTCGCCGCGTTCCTCGCGGGCGTCAACCAGCTCGCATGGCCGCGCTTCCTCGTCGCAAATGCACTAGGAGGGTTCGTTTGGGCCAGCATGGTAGGGATGTCCGCCTATACCCTCGGGCGAAGCATCCACAGGGTCCAGGGTCCCGTCGGCGCAATCGGCATCGCGTTCGCTTTGGCAATCGTAATCACAATCTTCATTTATTTGAGGCGACATGAAGCTCAGCTCCAGTCCCGAGCCGAGGCTGCTCTACCCGGCCCTCTCCCCGGCTTCGAACCACGCGACGGAGTTGAGCCGCCTGGATAAACGACGCTGTGTCCCATCCGGAAAGAACGTCGCACATAAGATCTCTTCATCAAGCAAAAGGAATTCTGATCTCACTTTTAGGTGCCAATCGGTGAGGCTTTGCCTTACTTAAGCCACCTCAAACGCCGCCATGCGGAGTTTGCCGATTTGATCGGGTTCTGCCCGTAATGAAAACCGTCGCACTTCAAAGGCTTATTTCGAATGAGAGGATTTCTCCGGGCGGTCTCGGATCAAGTGAAATTAGCGCTTGCGATCCGATCGCTCCTGCCGCCGCGGCCAGAGGACATGCAGGCGCGCGCCGAGGCGCGGGAAGCTCGCTTCCGAAATTTGCTTCGATATGCCAACGAAAATTCTCCGTATTACCGCAAGCAGTTTCAGGGAATCGACCTGAAGACCTGCGCGATCACCGATCTTCCGACACTCACCAAGTCGGAAATGATGGCGAACCTGGATGACATTTTCACCGACCGTGCACTTCGGCGCGCCGATCTCGAGCGCTTTATGTCCGATCCCTCAAACATTGGTGCCTACTACAAAGAGAATTACGCTGTCTGCCATACATCGGGGAGTCAAGGGCAGCCCGCGATCATCGTCCAGGACAAGCCCGCGATCCTGACGACATTTGCGGCTCAGTTCGCGCGCGGCCAACCGGTGTCGCGGCGGTTTCTTCCCCACCTTCAGCGGCTCTTCAAGCCTGCGCGTTTCTCGATCATCACGCAGAAACCGGGTTTTTATCCGAGCAGCACGTTCTTCAACTATTTCCCCGAGCGTGCCCGCCGGTTTCTGAAGCTTCAACGTCTTTCGGTATTCGATCCGCCCGAAGTTCTCGTGGAGCAGCTGAATAGCTTCCAGCCGAACTTCATCACAGGATATACAAGCGCACTGGAGACGATCACGCGAGAGCTGCAGGCAGGCCGCTTGAAGCTCCGCGGCGACCTCGAACAAATGACAAACATCAGCGAGCCGCTACCCGAGGCGATCGCCCAACGCGTAGAGAAAGCGTTCGGCGTCCATATCACCAACATCTATAGTATGGCCGAATGCATGGCCTTGACGTGCGGTTGCCAAGCGACGCATGGCAGCCATTTGAACGATGAGCTTGCGATCCTCGAAGTCGTCGATTCCGACAATCGGCCGGTGCCAAACGGCACACCTGGAAGCAAGGTGCTTCTCACCAATCTCTATAATATGGCGCAGCCCATCATCCGGTACGAGATCGACGACATCGTTACGATTAGCCCGGAACGATGCGGATGCGGCAGCCTCCTACCGCTCGTCAAAGCGGTTGAGGGACGGTCGAAAGACCAGTTCTGGGTGGACGTAAATGGCGAGATCCGCGATCTGCCGTATTATGTTTTTCTGCTCGCGCTTCACACGGAGACCAATCTCGCCGAACATCAATTCCTGCAGACGGGAGTGAACAAGTTTGTTCTACGTGCGGCCCCCTTATCCGGGCGAACGCTCTCGGCGGATAAACTGCGTCAGCTAATTCAGCAATCCGTGACTTCGGAAGGTTTCGCTGACGTCATTCGCTTTGAGATCGAGATCGTCGACCATATTGCACCTGAAGAGTCCGGAAAAATTCGCAGAGCCAAAAATGTCTTCGGGCCGCCACCATCCCGCCAACAGCCGGCCGCGGTTAACGAAGGCTAAAGTGCGGCGGGAATGCCGTGCACACACTATGACGATATAGGCGAACGGCGTCCAATAATGCGTCCTCGTCATCGGATTCACCGCCGGATGACGATCGTGCGATATTCGAAAACAAACCTATCAATAGGAATTGATCACGCCGATCGATGATTTGAATCGACGACGCAATACCATTTGTCCCATAGCGTGCGCGGCATTCGGCGTGCTTTCCACGATGGCGATAAGGCAGCATCGGTAATAATTGATGTTGTCCGTAATCCATGGATTCCGTTTACGGCTCTATCCGCGAGCCTGTATGAGTGGGACGAGCGCATGTTTACACAGCCGTCGTTGCCAAAATCGAGCTTGCAATTCTATCCCGCAATTGCCCTACTTGGAGCGGCTACGATCTTTTTGATCGACACCTTTGCGCCGTTCAACATTGCAATTGCCGTTCTTTATGTCGCCGTCATCATGATTTCGGCGAATTTCCTGAGCCGGGAAGGCTTGCTGGCAATTGCCGCAATCTGCATTTTTCTGACGATATCGAGCTTCTTTATCGTTCATTCGGACGATTTAGAGAGCGGTGCCCTGGTTCGCTGCCTGGTAAGCTTAAGCGCGATACTCGTCACCACGTTTCTCGCGCTCAAAAATAACCAAGCTACGCTGAACCTACGTGACCAGGCTGCCCTTCTCGACCTAACGCACGATGCAATCTACGTTCGCGACGATAAGGACGTCATCGCGTATTGGAATACCGGCGCCGAAGAACTTTATGGCTGGACGCGGAGCGAGGCGATCGGACGGCCTGCGCTCGAACTTCTGAAATCAAGGTTCCCCATACCGCTCAAGGAAATAACGAAAGAACTCGCGGCAGCAGACCGCTGGCAGGGCGAGATCACCCATGTCAAGCGGGACGGAACAGAAGTGGTCGTGGCCAGCAGATGGTCGCAGCAGCGTGATGACAAAGGCAGACCCGTCGCCACGATGGTCACCAACAACGATATCACCGACCAGAAACACGCAGAAGACGCACTGCACAAGGCACAAGCTGAACTCGCCCACGTCACGCGGCTGACGACTTTAGGAGAACTGACCGCCTCGAT
>CAYYDL010000338.1:0-1735 GCA_964470545.1 uncultured Hyphomicrobium sp.
AATAAAAGCCAAACGTTCGCCCTGACAAAGGCCGAGATTGGTCGCGAGGAGCGTCGCTAGCCCAGAATCCATAGTTGGGAACAGTACTACGCTAACATACAAAGTCCGGCCAATTTTCTCTTGAGGTTCTGCGCCAACTGAATGCGAGGGTCGCCGCGGTCGCAACGCCCCGTGTGGCAGGTGCCCGCGTGCCCCGTCCACCCAATATAACGCGGCCTCGGCGGGGCGCGAAGGGGTGTAGCCATGAACCATCAATTTCTAGCGAATATATGTCAAGTCGGCGAGAATTGCAACGGCTTCGGACCCGCTTAGCGATACCGATCGAGCAAGGGCGTTGCAATGGCAAAATTATCACCAGCCCGTGCCGCCTCCCCGGGTTGTCGGCCTACTCGCAACCACCGTCGCAGTAGCGCGCGCAATCCGCGGGAAGTCCTTCAACAGCTTATCGCGGAGCTTGTGTGCGCGAATCTGGCTCTTCTTCGTCCGACGGGGCAACGAGGCGACCACGGCCGTATAGCGGTGGAATATAAAAAGATGGCGGTATCCCTTAGACCAAATCAGGCATTCTCCATCGCCGATCGATTCGGTGTATGGGTTGCGCGCTAGATCGCTGAACGGGTTCGTTCCGAATCTGTTCGAATAGCCGCGCTCCACCGGGGCCAAAACGAACTTGTTGATGAATTCGACCTGAAGAACCCGCTTGTGCGGATTGAAGATCTCTCCGGCGAACCTGAAGTGCTGCCCCTTTCCGAGAAAGCAAAAGTAGTCATATAGATCCTTGCCGTCTATCGGGATATCCATCAGAACGGCATCGAGGTATTCTTTGGCCGCACGCACCATTCGAATGAAGCGCGGCGCTGAATTATCATTCCGGAGGACCGCATCCGTCAGAGTCTTGGCAGCAAGGGCCGAGTCGGCAGACTGCATTTTCGCCGCAACAGCTAAGACGTAATCGATGTTGCTTTTCGCCCCATTACACTTGCGGCAGGCGTAGAAGTCACCATCGCCGCGGGAACGCGGGCGCGTGAGGATGGCGTTGGGGATCACGTGCTCCACAGAGCGGCTTGCCGGCTGATTCTCGGCGAGGATCAGAGGAATGCCGCAGTAGGGGCAATGAGAATTCCGGATCATCATCCCGCGTCCTCGTCTTCCCCTGCTTCATGCTGGATGCCAGCCTCCTTTGGCGGCACCGTTGTTTCTTTCGACCGACTCGCCAGTTCTGTGCGGTACTGCTTCGCTACCTGATCGAGCCACGTCAGCCATCCCTCCAGACTTTTCCGATCGCTCGCGCGATAGCGGCATCGAATGCCCGGTATGGCCCGCAACAATTGGATCAAGACCGTCTTGCTCGCCTCTTCCGCTCCTGCCGCGACCTCCCGGTACCACGATTCTCTGGCTCGCTGGGCGCTCCCGTGGATGATCTCTGATCGCCGCGAGTACAGTCCAGAAAATTTCTTGACGCAGGCGTCAAATCCCTCGGCCGGGTCGGCCGAGAGGACCGCCAGACGCGCCGGAAGGTTGCTTTTGCCTGACGTACTCAACACTCGTTCAATGCCGGTCCAGAACTTGATGATGCGGGCGCCAAGGTCGCGTTCCGATATTGCGTCAGAGTGCCAACTCAAACCATCGATGAATCGGGCGAGGAGTTCATTCAGATCGCCCCAGTGAGACCAGTATTCGGATAATGCGCCCTCGAAGAGCGGCCACTCTGGAAAAGAGGTGATCTGCTCGTACC
>CAYYDL010000339.1:0-2270 GCA_964470545.1 uncultured Hyphomicrobium sp.
CAGCTCGGAACGTATATCGACCGCAAGCCGGTCTTGCTCGACCCCCGTCTCGTCATTGGTCAACTTGCAGCAGCGCCTGACAAGGGCGCCTACTTGGCCTCGCTCAACCCGCAGCAGGAACAGTTCAAGCGGCTTCGCGAAAAGCTGCTCGCCCTTCGCGCATCGGCGAAAAAGGCGGAGGCACTGAAAATTCCCGATGGGCGGAACATGAAACCGGGCCAAAGCGCCCCGGAGATCGCCATCCTCCGAAAGCGTTTGAAGGTCACGACGCCCCCCGTCAAAGCAGACGGCACGCCAGCCGACGAGACCTATTACGACGATGCGCTCGCCGAAGCGGTAAAAGCCTATAAGGAGAGCAACGGTATTCGCCCTGCAAGCGTGTGGATCACGACCACGCTCCGCCGTTCGCTCAATGCGACCAATGACGTCAGTGAAGCCAAGCTCATCGCCAACATGGAAGAGTGGCGTTGGATGCCGCAGGACCTCGGCAAGTTCTACGTCATGGTCAACATTCCGGAATTCAAATTCCGTGTTGTGTCGGACGGCGAAGTCATTCACGAAGAACGCATCGTCTCGGGGCGCCCCGATGCGCAGTCTCCGATCTTTTCCGAAACGATGAAGACGGTCGTCATCAAGCCGCGCTGGAACGTTCCCGACTCCATCAAGATCAAGGAGCTTCTGCCCGGTCTCAGAGGCGGAGGTGATCCGCTGCGGCGCCAGGGTCTCGTGATGGAGTACAACGGCCGCCGGGTCGATCCGTACAACGTCGACTGGTCGCGAACCGATATCCGGAATTTCAACGTCTATCAGCCCCCGGGCGGCGGCAACGCCCTCGGCGTCGTGAAGTTCCTGTTCCCCAACAAGCACGCCGTCTATCTGCACGATACGCCGAGTAAGAGCCTGTTCAACGAGCGTGTTCGCGCGTTCAGCCACGGGTGCATGCGCGTTCGCAATCCCGTGTCGCTCGCCGAGCTGATCCTCAACAAGGACAAGGGGTGGGACAAGGAGAAGGTCGACGATCTCGTCAAGAACGGACCTGAAGAAAACGAGATCAGTCTCGATCACCCGATTCCGGTCCACGTCACCTATTTCACCGCCTGGGTCGGCGACGATAACGAGGTCCAGACCTACGATGATGTTTATGGCCACGAGAAGCGCATCACGCTCGCCTTGGCCGGACGTTGGAACCAGATCGTCAAAGCGGACGAGAAGAAGGTCTCGCCGGAAGACATTCCTGACGGTGGCTGGAGCAACGACAATTTCTCATCGCTATGGGGCGATGACGACGACTACGACGATCATGGTCGCCGCAGAAAACATAGCGGCGGCCTCGGAAATTTCTTCAAGCAGGTCTTCGGCGGCTTCTGATCTCCGCCGACATATCTTGATCCACCGTTGAGCCGGCCGATCCATTCGGCCGGCTTTTTCATGTCCGCGAGCCTACCGGCCTTTTTATCGCCCTTTCCGAAGCCTTAGATAATTCTTACGGGATAGTTACTGCCTCTTAACGGTTGGGGATTAACCGTTAAAGGCCGGGCACTTTTGGCCCCAGTCGGGCCCGGAGTTTTTTTGTAGGGACGGGGGAATTCGTGACCGCTCGCCGCTCAGGGCTGGCATTCGGCGTTCTCGCGCTGGTTTTGTCCGTGTGTCTCAACGCCGACAAAATGACGGCGGCTGGCCAGCCAGATGAGCGCGTCATCTCCCTCTATCACATCCATACGCACGAACGCCTGACGATCGTCTACAAACGGAATGGCCACTACATTCCCGAGGCGATGGCGAAGATCAATTACATCATGCGCGACTGGCGCAAGAACCAGATCAAAGAGATCGCGCCGGCCACAATCGACCTTGCGTGGGAAATGCATGAGGAACTCGGTTCCAAGGAGCCGATCAACATCATCTGCGGCTATCGTTCCGCTTCGACCAACGAGATGCTGCGTCGAACCGTCGGCGGCCAGGCAAAATTCAGCCAGCACATTACCGGCAAGGCCATCGACATCACCTTCCCGGATATTCCTCTGAAAAAGATGCGGTATTCCGCGCTGATCCGGGAGCGCGGCGGCGTCGGCTATTATCCGACGTCCGGTATTCCCTTCATTCATATTGATACCGCCAACGTTCGGATGTGGCCGCGCATGCCGCGACAGGAACTCGCGCTGCTCTTCCCGAACGGCCACTCGAAATTCGTTCCCGCGGACGGCCGCCCCATCACGCCCACCGACGTGAAAGTCGCGCGCAGCAAATTCCACGAACTCGCGATGCAGGTT
>CAYYDL010000340.1:0-1588 GCA_964470545.1 uncultured Hyphomicrobium sp.
GGTTTCCTTCATCACGCGGGCGGCGTTGCGGAAGGCGACGGACGGGCTTTCCTCGTAGGTCGCGAACGGCATATCGACCACGACGAGAGCTTTTTTTGAGCCCCGCACCACGGCTTGGCCGTGCATGATCATCAGTTCAAGCGGAACGGGCACGGTCGTCTCATAGCCGTGCATCACCATTCCGAGGCTGTCGCCTACCAAAAGAAAATCGCAGTGGTTATCGGCAATGGCGGCAGTGTGCGCGTGATAGGAGGTGAGCGCGACGATCGGATCTCCACCTTTACGGGCGGCGATGTCGGGCGCCATCAGGCGACGGCGTTTGATGTGGATAGACATATTGCTCCAATCACCAGGGGCGGCGGCCTCGGCATTTCGCGCCGAGTTCATTCCAGGTTGATGTGGTGCGGGTGGTCCACCACGTCATCCCAATAGCTAAACACAGTTTACGAAACGGCGCGTGCGTCCGCCAGCTTAGATCGGCGATGAAAGCGCGAACGCATGGTAAATTTTTCCACCTGCTATCCACATTTATTATGGCACAACTGGCAATAGCGTTGAATTGGCGCAACATCGCGCACCTCGAATGCTCCGGCGGAGCGCTCCCTCGTTGCGCGGCTTAATCGGCGTCTGATAGCCAATTCCTTAGCGATACTTCCCGGGCCATCGCAGGTTCGGTCATGTTGCGACGACGAGTCTCGTTCAGACGTCGGGGTAGGTTGCGTGCGTCGTTCAGCGGAAGTCAGAGGCAGAGTTTCTCCGGCGTTGCGTTCGATCGCGGTTGGCGCGGTCGCGTTGGCTGTTCTGATCAGCCCTCTGGCCGCCGATGCGAAGTCGAAAAGCGGACTTCTCCGACTCAAGTCGCAAAGTGACTCGATGCTTGCGGCCCAATCGAGCGCACCGCTGCTTATCGTCGTCTCGATCAAAAAACAGCGTGTTCGTGTTTACGATATCAACGGAGAAGTCGCGTCGTCGCGCATTTCGTCGGGCAAGCCGGGTCACGATACGCCAATGGGCGTGTTCTCAATTCTTGAAAAGAACGTCTATCACGTCAGCAATATCTACTCTGGCGCGTCGATGCCTTACCAGGAGCGCATCACGTGGTCGGGCATTGCACTTCACGCAGGCATCGTGCCGGGTTATCGCGCTTCGCACGGATGCATCCGGCTCCCCTACAGCTTCGCGCGAAAGCTTTACGGGCTGACCAAGATCGGCAATCGCGTGGTCGTTTCCTACGACGATCCCGAGCCGATCGCGTTCGACAATCCGAAGCTTTTCAAGCCGCTTCCCCTCGACGATGCGACTGCGATGACGTCGGATCCTTCGCGACCGCAGCTCATTGCCGTCAATGACCGGACGGACGATAATTCAACGTCGGATACGCCACAGGGCCTGCCGCGACTCATCGGCGTCTCGCCGGCGCTTCTCAGGGCTGTCGCGGACATGCCGAAAGACCCGCAGCGCCGCCCGACGACACGGGCCGAAGCCGATCAGATCATGCAGGAAAAGCTCGATCGCGCGCGGGCGGCCGTCAAAACCGCGGAAGCCGCGCTTACGTCTGCCGACGAAAAAGCCCGGCAGACCGCGAAAG
>CAYYDL010000341.1:0-2452 GCA_964470545.1 uncultured Hyphomicrobium sp.
CCGGCTTTCATTGCCGACGTGAAGAACAGCTTCGATCTCGATATTGAAATCCTGACGCCCGAGACGGAGGCTCATCTTGCAGTCGCGGGCTGCGCGACGCTGATCGACCCAAGCGCCGATTACGTTCTGGTGTTCGACATCGGCGGCGGCTCGTCCGAAATTATATGGCTCGATATGACGCGGCTCCGATCGCGTCACGATGTCCTGACAGGTCGCTCGGACGTCAACGATGCGATCGTCGCTTGGGAGTCTCTTCCTGTCGGTGTCGTGACATTGGCAGAGCATTTCGGCGGTCGCAACGTGACGGGCGGAAGCTTCGCCGCAATGTCCGAGGCTGTGACCGAGCTTCTTCTCCCCTTCGAGAGAAGACATCGGTTTCATGAGCGACTGAACGGTCGGACGGTGCACTTTCTTGGCACGTCGGGAACGGTCACGACGATCGCCGGCGTCATGCTGGGGCTCGATCGTTATGACCGGAAACGCGTAGACGGCATCTGGTTGGGCATCGACGATATAAAGAACGTCACGTCAGATCTGCTAGCGCAAACGTATGAAGAGCGCATTCACCAGCCGTGCATCGGACGGGAGCGTGCCGACCTCGTGCTGGCGGGCTGCGCTATACTCGAAGCTATTCTGAAGATGTGGCCGTCCGAGAGGCTGCGCGTCGCCGACCGCGGCCTCCGGGAAGGTATTCTGATGCGGCTGATGATGGAGGACGGCGTCTGGCGCTCCGGGCGCCGCCGTCGCGGACGGTCGAGGCGTGGAAAGGGTGCACCGAGATCGTGACGAGCAAGGGAAAGAATGGCTCGGGCGGAGGCACGGGCAAAGCCGGCGGCCGTGGGAGCTTGAGCGGCGGTCAGCGCCAGCTCCGCACAAACGTCAAAACCGCACGCAAGCGCTCGGTTTCATCTGCGCGTTGGCTCGAACGCCAGTTGAATGATCCTTACGTCGCGGCGTCGAAGCGCGAAGGTCTGCGCTCGCGCGCGGCCTATAAACTTCGCGAGATCGACGCGCGTTATCATTTTCTGAAACCGGGTCAGCGGATCATCGATCTCGGCGCTGCCCCGGGCGGCTGGTCGCAGGAAGCCGCCGAGCGTGTCAAGGCAGCGGACGGCAAGGGCCAGGTCGTCGCCATCGATTATCTGGCGTTCGAGCCGATTCCCGGCGTCGACATCATTGAAATGGATTTCACTGATCCCACGGCCGAAGATCTCCTTAAATCTCGGCTTCGCGGCGGCCGGGCCGACGTTGTGCTGTCGGACATGGCGGCGCCGACCGTTGGACACGCCAAGACCGATCACCTGCGCATCATGGGCCTCGCCGAAACGGCGGCGGCCTTCGCCGCGGATGTTCTGGAGCCGGGCGGCGTCTTTCTTTGCAAAGTCTTTCAGGGCGGCACGGAGCGCGATCTGCTCGACATGCTGAAGCGTGATTTCAAGACCGTGCGCCACGTGAAGCCGCCGGCCAGCCGAGCCGAAAGCTCCGAACTTTATGTGCTGGCGACGGGGTTTCGCGGGGAGGGTTGAGGTGGCCGCAGGCCGTTCAGCTTCACTTGCTTAGCGCCGAAGGCAGGGAAACGCTGAACAACGCCCGCCGACGGCCTTGACTCGGAAAACAAATCCCATGGGGGCCATGAACCCCGTGGCGCCTGTCTGACAGGTCTCCGCGACACCGGTATGACGTCCCCGAAGCGCAAATCGGGACCATTCGCTGAATGAGTCAACAGCATCCCCATTTGACGCGGCTCGGGGCGCTTCCAACGGCGAAACCTTGGTGCTATAGACCCCGCGACAATGTTCCGCCCCAGGGGGCCTGAACGTGTCGCCCCCCAAAATCTGGAGAAGTCCGCATGACTTCGAGCCTATCGGCGCTCGATTCGGCGATCGCGCTTACCTTCGACGACGTTTTACTGGTCCCCGGTCCATCGGACGTCATGCCGGGCCAGACGGACGTCTCGACCCAGCTGACCAAGAGCGTCAGGCTCAACATCCCGCTTCTGTCCTCGGCCATGGACACCGTGACTGAGGCGCGGCTCGCGATCGCGATGGCCCAAGAGGGTGGCATCGGTGTTCTTCATCGCAACCTCACCATCGAGGAGCAGGCGCGTCACGTCGCGCAGGTGAAGCGCTACGAAAGCGGCATCGTTCTCGATCCTGTGACGATCGCCCCGCAGAAGTCGCTGGGCGAAGCCCTGAAATTAATGGCGGAAAAAGGCGTCACCGGCGTCCCAGTCGTCGATAGCGGCAGGGACGCGCCCGATGGCAGCGCCGGTAAGGGCAAGCTCGTCGGCATCCTGACGAACCGCGACGTCCGGATTGCGACCGACCTCGATCTGCCCGTCTCGCGGTTCATGACCAAGGAAAATCTGATCACGGTCAAGCGGAACGTCTCGCCCGACGAGGCCAAGAAGCTTCTGCATAAGAACCGCATCGAAAAGCTGATCGTCGTCGAC
>CAYYDL010000342.1:0-1955 GCA_964470545.1 uncultured Hyphomicrobium sp.
TTGCCTTCATGAAGGCACTTGCGGACCTCGCCAAAAAAGATGACGTGCAGGTGTTGGCGATCAACCCGGGCTCGGTCTCGACCGACCGTTTCCGGCATCGCCTCGCGCTTGTCATGAAAAAGACCGGTCTCAACGAAGCGGAGGCCATCGAACACCATCGGCGCGAGCTCGATATCACGCGCTTCGGTACGCCTGAGGATATCGGCGCGCTGGTGGCGTTTTCGGTATCGCCTCACGGCCGCTGGCTGCACGGTACAGGAATAGACATCGATGGCGGTCAGGTCGATCCGCTGCGGATGTCACGATACGACGATTGAATGAGGAGATTGAAATGGATTTGAAAGTTCGTCGAGTGGTGACGGGCCATGACGCAGATGGCAAGGCCATCATTGTGCAGGATGCTGTGGCCGAGAACATCGTTCGCAAGCGCCCCGGGTACCAGAGTTGCGTCCTCTGGGCGACTGAAGACTTCCCCGCCGATAACGATGACCCGACCGACGGCGCGACTCGGAACGTTCCTACGTCGGTCCCTAACGGGACGGTGTTCCGCATCGTTCGCTATGAGCCCGGCGTTGCGCCGCGCGTCCACCGCACCGATTCTCTCGATTACGCAATCATCCTCTCGGGTGAGATCGATATGGAACTCGAAAAAGGCAATGAGATCCATTTGAAGGCCGGCGACGTCGTCGTGCAGCGCGGAACAGTGCACAACTGGATTCACCGGGGCACAGAGCCTTGCGTCATCGCATACGTACTGACAAGCGCCAAGCCGTTGTCGGCCCACGGCAAGGCGGCGCCGGCGTTCGGGTGACCGGCGTTCGGGTCCAACCAGTGATATCAGCAACGCGTTTTCGAGAGATCCCGACCAAGAGACACGGTTGAATTGTCAATTGTCGAATCGACGTGAAGCATGAGGCCTCGACCTAGGATCTGGCCGCGTGGGAAGCCTCACGGTGTTGAAGGGCTCCAATAGCCAGCGATGCCGCATTCGGGAGATTGAACAGGGACACATCCGGAATTGCGGAAAGACGACGCCATTCAATGCTCAAATTACCCACGTCTTCGAAGAGGTTGAACCAAGCACGGTAAGCGAAAACAAAGAGGGAGGAAACGATGCTAAAAACAATAAAGACTGTAGTCGGACTTGCGGCGTCATTGGCCGTGGCCTTCAGCGCTCTCGCGGCTCCTGCGAGCGCAGAGGATTGGCCGAACCGGGCGGTCACGATGATCATTCCGTTCGGCGCCGGCAGCGCGACGGATCTGGTCGGGCGGCTGATCGCCGCGCCGATGTCCGAGGTTCTGAAGCAGCCGGTGGTTGTCCAGAACGTCGGCGGCGCTGCCGGTCTCATCGGCGTCAGCCGCGCGGCCAAGGCCGAGCCGGACGGCTACACCATTGTCATGGGCGGCGTGGACACGTTCGGCCAGGTTCGCTGGCTTCGGAAAGAACCGCCCTACGATCCCGTCAAGGATTTCGAGCCGGTCGGCCTGGCCGTCGTGCAGCCGCTCCTTCTGATTGCGCGCAAGGAACTCCCGGTCTCGAACCTGAAGGAGTTCGCAGCCTACGTGCACGCCCACCAGTCGAAAATGCAGTACGGCTCATCGGGGGTTGGCAGCGCGCCGCATCTCGTATGCTCGCGGTTGCTGACGGCGATGAACGCGAAGGTCACTCACCTCTCATATCGCGGCTCTGCGCAGGCTATGCAGGACCTTCTTGCGGGCAATTTGGACTTCTATTGTCCGTTGGCGTCCTCCGCGACGTCGCTCATGAAATCAAAGTCGATCAAGGGGTTGGCGATCCTGACCGAAAAGCGTTCACCGATCCTGAAGGTCCTTCCGACCGCGAAAGAGCAGGGGGTCGACGTCGGGGAGAACAGCTATTGGATGGCCTTCTTCGGCCCCATAGGCACGCCGAAGGCGGCGGTTGCAAAGCTGAACGGCGCGCTCAATCATGCCCT
>CAYYDL010000343.1:0-3117 GCA_964470545.1 uncultured Hyphomicrobium sp.
ACCTGCAACGAGTGGAAGTCTTACGCTGAAGATCTCTTCAATGGCGCGGACGCCAACCACGATGACTCCCTCGATGCCACCGAGTGGCAGAACTTGACGAACGTCGACAAGATGTTCGTCACGGCCGATCTCAGATATTTCGACGCCAATGGCGACGGCAAAGTCTCGCGCCAGGAGTTCGTCGACAAACCGAACCCGGCATTCGTTCTGATGGACAAGTCCGGATCATGTAAGCTCGACGCGAACCAGATCGCCAGCGCCCGCTCGAAGACCGAGTATGACTTGTCGGGCACCAAGCCGCAGAACAGCGACCCGCGGGACATGGGCGGTCAGCAGGGGCAGGCGGCAAACGGCGCGCTCGGACGCTAAACCTATCACACTGAAGGGCTAAGCGGCACCTAGCCTCCCGCCTCGCGCAATTCATCGAGCGAGAAGATGTAGCGTTTTGTGCAGAATTCGCACGTCACGGTGATCTGGCCGTTATCATCGAGCATGTCCGAAAGCTCCGCGGCACCGAATGCCAGAAGCACGTTTTCGACCTTCTCTCGGCTGCATCTGCAGAACGCCGACAGCGGAATGACGCGCTCGACTGCAACAGCTTCCTCGTGGAACAACCGCAACAGCAGCCGCTCCACGGTCAGCGCCGGATCGAGAAGCTCGTGATCTTCGACCGTTGCTGCCAGCATCTCGACACGTTTCCAATCGTCGTCGCTGCCTTCGCCTTGCGCATCCGCCGGCGCGCTCAGACTTTGCACCATCAAGCCCCCAGCACGCCGATGCCAACGCGTTTGCTGCGGCTCCTGGCGTGAACCGACGTAGTGTTCGGCGACGGCCGCCCGGATGAACGTCGGCAGATTTTCGCGTTGCTGAAAGTAAGCCGCGACGGTGCCGGAAAGCGGTGCATTCTCGAACGCGAGCACCCCCTGGTAGCGTTCTTCGCCGGGCCCGGAATCAAGCGTGATCGCCAGATGCCCGTTACCTAGAACCGCCGCTGAATCGGGTCGCACCACGGTTTGTGCAATATCCTGCAATTTCAGAGCGTCGTATCGCGCGTATCCGCGAAGCTTCCCGCTTCCCGCATAATCAGCGACAAGAATGGAAATCGCCCCGTCCGAACGCATCAGAAGATTGAGATTTCCCTCGGGCGGCAGAACCGACCCGCAGAGCGCCGCGAGCGCCAGCGCTTCCGACAGCGCACGCCCGGCGAGATCCGGCATCGCATGTGGCGCCACGATTTGATCGAGCGTAACGCCGAGCCGCACGAGTCGTCCACGGATGTTCGAGTTCTGCGTGCGAAATGCGACGACCACATCATCCGCCGGAATTGAAAGCGGCCCTGTTGGCGCATCAACCGGCATCGGCTTGGCCCTCCATCAGGCGCCGAAGCACCACGCCAGTATGGCCTTTTGGGCGTGCAGGCGATTTTCGGCTTCGTCGAAAATAACCGACTGCGGACCTTCGAGAACGTCTTCCGTCACCTCGTGACCGCGATAGGCGGGCAGGCAATGCATGAAGATCGCGTTCTTCGCTGCTTTGCTCATGAGCTTGGCGTCAACAGCATAAGGCGCCAGCATCTTCTTGCGCTTCGCTGCATCAGACTGTCCCATCGAAACCCACGTATCGGTGACGACGCAATCGGCGCCCTTCACGGCACGCTCTGGATCCGTGCCGATCTCGACACGACCCTTCTCGCGAATAACCCACGCAACGGCTTCATCTTCCGGAAAAAGTGCCTTTGGACATGCGAGCCTCAGTTCGAAGCCGAACCGCACGGCAGCGTGCATCCACGAAACGGCGACGTTGTTGCCGTCGCCGACCCACGCGACAGTCTTGCCTCTGATCGGGCCAAGATGCTCTTCGAACGTCTGGATGTCCGCCATCACCTGGCAGGGATGGCTTTTTTCCGTAAGGCCGTTGATGACGGGGATCGTCGCGTATTTCGCGAGTTCCATCAGCGTCGCATGCGCATTCGCGCGGATCATGATGCCGTCGACATAGCGCGAGAGCACGCGCGCCGTATCCGCAACCGACTCTCCGCGTCCGAGCTGGAGATCGGTGTGATTGAGGACCAATCCGCCACCGCCGAGCTGGCGCATCGCGACGTCGAACGAAACGCGCGTCCGCGTCGACGGCTTTTCGAAAATCATCGCGAGCACGAGATCCTCGATGCCCTTTGGCCTGAGTTCCTTGGGAACGCGCTTGCCCGCCTTCTTCATCGCGTGTGCCGCATCGATGATGCGCCGGAGCGTCTTGCTGTCGAGGTCCGCGATATCGAGGAAATGCCGGGGAGACTTTTGGGAGGTCATGGATTGCGGAGCTTTCTCCAGCTCGTTCGTTATGCTGGACATCAGATGATCTCGTGAGCGACGCGCGTCAGAGCGCGCGAAAGTGCGTGGAGCCCTTGGATGATGTCTTCCTCGCTGACGATCAGCGGCGGAAGCACGCGGACGCAGTTGTCGCCTGCACCGACAAGCAGGAGCTTCTCCGCACTCGCGGCCTTGACCAGCTGCGCGGGCGTGACGTGAGAGTTAAGCTTCAATCCCATCAAAAGCCCGGCGCCGCGAACGTCTTCGATAAGAGCCGCATGCTGGTCCTTGAGACCCTCGAGTCCTTGCTTCAGATGCAGCGTCCTGGTCCGGACGGTTTCGAGAAACCCCGGTTCCGAGATGATGTCGATGACGGTCGACGCCACAGCCATCCCAAGCGGATTGCCGCCGAACGTAGAGCCGTGCGTGCCAGGCGTCATACCCTTGGCGGCCTCGGCCGTCGCCAGCACGGCGCCGACTGGAAAGCCGCCGCCGAAGCCTTTGGCGATCGCCATGACATCGGGCGTGATGCCCGCCCATTCATGCGCGAAAAGCTTGCCCGTCCGTCCCATGCCCGTCTGGACTTCGTCGAGCACGAGGAGCAGACCGTGCTTGTCGCAAAGCGCCCGAACGGCCTTCAAGAAATCCTGCGACGCGGAACGCACGCCGCCTTCGCCCTGGATGGGCTCGAGCATGATCGCGGCCGTCTCCGGCCCGATGGCGGCCTTTAGTCCTTCCAGATCGCCGAGATCGACATGGTCGAAGCCGCCGGCCGTCGGACCGAAGCCTTCGAGATATTTTTCATTTCCCG
>CAYYDL010000344.1:0-8337 GCA_964470545.1 uncultured Hyphomicrobium sp.
GGTCCCAGCAGACGGTGCCATCGTGAACCGTGCCAACTATGCGCGGGCGCGATGCATGCGCCAATGGCGCAGAAAGGGCCGCCAGAACTGCCAGAACGACAAAACCACGCAACACCATGACAAAGCGACCCGCGAGGCGAAAACAGCGGCCCGACGTTTGGGGCCGCTGCTCAGCATACAGCATGACTGACGCATGGGTAATCGCGGCAGCTATGCAATCAGCGTCTTGGGCTCGGGGTGGCTTTCGGCATCCCGCTCTTTCTTCAATTGCTCGGCGACGAGGAAAGCCAGCTCCAAGGCCTGATCCGCGTTGAGGCGCGGGTCGCAGTGGGTGTGATAGCGGTCCGACAAATCCTGCTCGGAAATCGCCGTCGCGCCGCCCGTGCATTCGGTGACGTTCTGCCCGGTCATCTCGACGTGAATGCCGCCTGCGTGCGTCCCCTCGGCGCGATGCACCTCGAAGAACGACAGGCTCTCCTTCAGGATGCGATCGAACGGACGTGTCTTGTAGCCGTTGACGGCCGAGATCGTGTTGCCGTGCATCGGATCGCATGACCAGACGACCGAGCGGCCAGCTTTCTTCACAGCACGGATGAGTTTCGGCAGTTGGGCTTCGACCTTGTCGTAGCCGAAGCGGCAGATCAGGGTCAGCCGTCCGGGCTCGTCTTTCGGGTTCAGAAGATCAATCAGGCGCAGCAGACCGTCGGCGTCGAGCGACGGGCCGCACTTGAGGCCGATCGGATTCTTGATGCCGCGGCAGTATTCGACGTGCGCGTGATCCGGATTGCGGGTTCTGTCGCCGATCCAGATCATATGACCGCTCGTCGCGTACCAGTCGCCGCTGGTCGAGTCCTTGCGCGTCAGCGCCTCCTCATAGCCGAGAAGGAGCGCTTCGTGGCTCGTGTAGAAGCTCGTGCCTCTGAGCTGCGGCGTGTTCTCGGGCGTCATCCCGCAGGCGCGCATGAAGTTGAGCGTCTCCGAGATGCGGTCGGCAAGCTCCTGATAGCGGTGCCCCTGCGGGCTGTCCTTCACGAAGCCCATGTTCCACTGATGCACGCGATCGAGATCGGCATAACCGCCGGTCGCGAAGGCGCGGATGAGGTTCAGCGTCGCCGCCGACTGGCGGTAGGCTTCGAGCTGGCGATAAGGATCGGGGATGCGCGCCTCGGCCGTGAAATCGGTGCCGTTGATGATGTCGCCGCGATAGCTTGGCAGTTCGACACCGCCTCGCTTCTCGGTCGGCGCAGAGCGCGGCTTCGCGAACTGGCCTGCGATGCGGCCAACCTTCGTCACGGGCTCGCCGCCGGCATAGGTCAGCACGACCGCCATCTGCAGGAAGACGCGGAAGAAATCGCGGATGTTGTCGGCGCGGTGCTCCGCGAAGCTTTCGGCACAATCCCCGCCCTGGAGCAGGAAACCCCGACCGCCCGCAATTCCGGCAAGCTGCTTTTTCAGCTCGCGCGCCTCACCTGCAAAAACGAGCGGCGGGAACGTCGCAAGGCGCGATTCCACGTCCTGAAGTGCTTTTGCATCCGGATAGTCCGGCACCTGCATGATCGGTCGGCCGCGCCAGCTTTCTGGCGACCATTTTTCGGCTTGGGCGCTAGACGCCATCGTAAACTCCTGAAAAGCAGCTATCGGACGCCGGCCCAAAGGCGGCGCCTTTCCCCTGCTCTGTGGCATATTATCTCGGGGCGCTTATAGGAGATATCCCCGCCGCGCGCCAGCCCATCCGAAATGGGCCTTTTCTCAATTAGAGACCGGCTCCCATGCCGCCATCGACGGCTAGCTCCGACCCTGTGCAATATAGGCTGTCGTCGGACGCGAAAAAGACCGCCGCTCCGGTCATATCCTCCGGCCGGCCGAGGCGCCCCATCGGGGTCTTGTCGATCAAAGCCTGCTTCACGGGCGGCAGTTTTAAAAGGCGGTCCGTGATGGCCGTTTCCACGTATCCCGGAGCGATGGAATTCACGCGGATATTGAAGGGGGCATATTCAACCGCGAGGCCCTTCGTCAGCGCTGTGACGGCGCCTTTGGTTGCAGTGTAAGCCCCGAGTGGCCGTAGACCGCGATGGGCCATGATCGACGAGATGTTGATCAGCGATGCCGACTTCGATTTGCGGAGTAAGGGCAGCGCATCGCGCGAGACTCTCAGAATTGCATCGAGATTGACCTCTCGGAGTTTGGTCCAGTCTGCATCGGAGAGCTGGCGCACCTCACCTCGCACGATGATGCCGGCATTGTTGACGACAATATCGACATAGCCGTGCGCGTTCTCCATGTTGCGGAAGAGTGCCGTGACATCCTGGCCCTTCGAGACGTCTACGACCATCGCAGTCGCGTCGCCGCCCTTCGCCTTGATCTTGCGAACTGTTTCTTCTGCGGTCTCGCCGTTGATGTCCGTCACCCAGACGTGCGCCCCTTCGACGGCAAAGCGTTCCGCGATTGCTGCGCCGATGCCGCCGCCTGATCCCGTTACGATTGCGATTTTTCCGCGAAGCCGCGCCATGTAAACCTCGTGTCGTCGATTGGGGGCAAACCCATACGGCCCGGATATTCCTGGATCAAGCCGCCGCTTCGCCGGGGGCCAGCCATTTTTCCCGCAAAGTCACAAGTTCTTCTGCGGCCGATGGATGCAAGGCCATCGTTTCATCGAAATCCGCTTTCGTGGCGCCCATGCGCACGGCAATCGCGGCCATCTGGACGATTTCCGCGGCATCGGGTCCGAGCACGTGGACACCCAGCATCCGACCGCTCGCGGCTTCTACGACAAGCTTCATCAGCATCCGTTCTTCGCGCCCGGCCAGGATCGCCTTCATTGGACGGAAGCTGCCCTTATAAATATCGACCGCGCCATATTGAGCGCGCGCCTCCTGCTCCGTAAAACCGACAGTGCCGATTTCCGGACTCGAGAAGACCGCCGTGGGAATCGTCGCATAATCGACATGCCACGGCTTGTTGCCGAATACGGTATCGGCGAAGGCATGGCCCTCGCGGATTGCGACCGGCGTCAGGTTGACGCGATTGGTGACATCGCCGACGGCATAGATCGACGGCACCGTCGTTTGCGATGCGTTATCGACGACGATTGCGCCTGCGGGATCGAGATGGACGCCGAGATTTTCGAGGCCGAGATTCCGCGTGTTCGGTGAGCGGCCAATGGCGAACAGAATCTGGTCGGCTTCGAGTTGCTCCCCGCCGGTGATCGTGCCGACAAGGCCGGTTGGCGTCTTTTCGATGCTCGTGAAGACGTGCTCGTTGATGATGCGAACGCCGCGAGCACGCATGGCCGCGACGAGCCCATCGCGCAGGTCTTCATCGAAGCCGCGAAGGATCTTTTCGCCGCGATAGATCAGAGTGACATCGGAGCCCAGACCCTGGAAAATGCATGCGAACTCGGTCGCGATGTAGCCACCGCCGGCAATGACGATGCGGCGCGGTAGCGCCTTCAGGTGAAAGACTTCGTTCGACGTGATGACGTGCTCGACCCCGGGCAGCTTGCGGTCGACATTCGGATGGCCGCCAGTCGCGATAAGAATTGTCTTTGCGGAAATCGTGCGGCCGGAGGCAGCGAGGCGCACCTCATTCTCGGAAAGGCACGTCGCCCGCTCCGGAAATATCGTGACCTTGAATTTATCAAGCGTTGCGCGGTAGGCCGATTCGAGGCGCGAGATCTCCTTGTCTTTCGCTGCGATCAGCGAGCGCCAATCGAACGTTCTCTCGAGCAAGGTCCAACCGAAGCCTTCAGCGTCGTGGAACTCTTCGGAAAAGCGACTCGCATAGACGAGCAGCTTTTTCGGCACGCAGCCGCGGATCACGCAAGTGCCGCCGACGCGATACTCCTCCGCAATTGCGACGCGGGCGCCGTGACTCGCTGCAATACGGGCGGCTCTGACGCCACCCGACCCTGCACCAATTACGAAAAGATCGAATTCGAAATCTGCCATTGCGGGACTCGGAGGCGACTTATTTCTGATCCGCGGGGAGCGGCGGCGTCTGACCTGCCCTCATCTCGTCTGCGATCTTGGCGCTGTATTTCATGCCGATCTCGGCGCCCTTCTTCATCAACTCCGGCGTCTTCGAAATGAACTTCGCACCGGCGCCCGAACGATAGAAATCGGCAACGGCCTTCATCTCGTCGGCGGTGAACGTTTCAGCGTAAAGATTGGCGAAATCGGTGATCATCTGATCTTTGTATTCGAGCAGCTTCTTCATGCTCGTGTCGAACTGATCGGAAAGCTTCTTGCCGGCCTCGGAATTGTCGGCGTTCGCGCCCTTGGCGAAGCCGCGAGACATGGCGTCGACCATTCCGTCCATCTGTTTCGTGACGCCGGTGACTTCCAGAAGATCGCGCGCTGCGGCCACGCGCGCCGGATCCGGCGGGGTCTGAGGCGCATCGTCAGCGAGCGCTGCGCCGGAAAAACAGACGAGAAACAAAGCAATGATGCGCAGCAGCTGGCCCATGATCAAATTTCCTCTTCGAAATCGATTTCAATACCAGATAGAACTTCGATGCCTTTCGGTCCGGCGATAATGCCGATATCGGCAATGCCGAGAAAAAGCCCGCTTTCGACGACGCCGGGAACGAGCTTCAAAGCGTCGTCCAGGGCCTCGGGATCGTCAATCGCGCCGAATGCGCAATCGAGAATGTGGTTGCCATTGTCGGTTACGAAAGGCTTTCCGCCTGACCCGAGACGCAGCCTGATCTCTCCGTCGCAGCCCGAATCCTCGGCGAGCTTCGCGATGAGACGCTTGGTCGCCGCGAGACCGAAGGGCACCACCTCAAGCGGCAGCGGAAAACGACCCAGAACGTCGACGCGCTTGGTATGGTCGGCGATGATCGCCAATCGATCGGAGGCGACGGCGACGATCTTTTCCCGAAGAAGAGCTCCACCACCGCCCTTTATGAGACGCAGCTCTTCATCGATTTCGTCGGCGCCATCGACGGTCAGATCGAGCGCCGGGGTTTCATCCAACGTTGTCAGCGGAATATCGAGAGCCTGCGCCTGCGCGCGCGTCGCCTCGGACGTTGGCACACATACGACGTTCAGGCCGCTTCTGACCCTGGCCCCCAAAAGCTCGACGAATTTGGCTGCCGTCGAGCCGGTTCCGAGCCCGAGCTTCATGCCGTCTTCGACATAGCTCAGGGCCTGCTCCGCAGCCTGCCGCTTCCAATCGTCCGTGCTCATGGTGCCCCCAAAGACCAAAACGGTTTGCCGCGTCGCGGAGCCGCGGCCCTCAATAGGCTGGCGATGCGGCGCTTTCAAGCCGAGTAGTTGTATCAGAGCTTCGTGACGCCGTGACACAGCCCGGTGGGGCGCCTACGGTATGCTTTGAAAAGACGAGGAGAACACATGAAGGATTGGACCATCGTCTTCGACCTGGACGGCACGCTGGTCGATACGGCGCCCGATCTTGCCGAAGCGACGAATTACGTGCTGAAGACGCTCGGACTCGATCCCGTCAATGAACTCGAGATTCGTCAGTTCGTCGGTCACGGCGCCCTTGCGATGATCGATGGCGCCGTCAAAGCCCACGGACGGAAACTCTCCGAGCGCGAATTGCACGATCTCTTCGAAGTCTTCCTGACCTACTATTCCGCGCACATTGCGGATTACAGCGTCCCCTATCCGCACGTCGTCGCATCGCTCGACGACCTCAAAGCCGCGGGCGCAACGCTCGCCGTCTGCACGAACAAGATGGAACAGCAGGCGCATCAGGTGCTCAAGGCGATGAAACTCGACGGCTATTTCTCTGCCGTCACCGGACGCGACAGTCTCGGCGCCTATAAACCCGATCCCCGCCACTTGACCGGAACGATCGCGCGGGCGGGAGGAAATGCCGACAGCAGCATCATGATCGGCGACAGCGAGACCGACATTCGCACTGCGAAGGCGGCGCGTGTGCCCATCGTTGCCGTCAGCTTCGGCTACAGCATCGATCCCGTAGCGTCGTTCGGGCCAGATGCGATCATCGACGATTATCGCGAATTGAGAGCGGCGCTCGATGGCTTCGCCGGAACCTGCGTCAATAAGTAAGAACGCGGCAATCGCCTTCCATGATCTCTTCGACGAAGTGCGCGGCCCCGATCACGCCGCTGCATTCGGCGATCAGATCCTCCTTTCGCAGGGCACAGGCGTCGAGGCCCGTCGAGAAACAATGAAAGCGTACACCGGCGGCGTGCGCTTCCTTTATGAAATCGTAGATCGAGCGAGGATCAGCGGCTTTGACGTGAAGAGCTTCAGCAACGCCTTGCTTCAAAATCTCTGCGGTGACGCCGGTGCAAATAACTTCCACCTGATAGCCCATCGCCGCGGCAACCGATGCCTGAAAGATCGGAGCGCCGATGGCATCATCACTATGAGGGTTGGCGTTTGCCAAGATGACAACGAGCTTCTTTGTCATTGTCTGCTCCGGACGGCTATTGCCGAAGGCCACAGTAAGCCTCGAACATCCTCCGTCCGCAACCTCTGAAGGGGCCAAACTCAAACATCATGGCCGCTGATATAGCGGCGATAAACGAGGATCGTTGCCGGCAAAAATACGAGATCGGCGATCAATGACGCCATCAGCGTCACACCGCAGACAAGACCGAAGAGCCTGAGTGACGGCAAATCCGAGAAGATCGTGACGCCCAGTCCGAATGCCAGAACGATTGTCGTCAGGATGATGGCAGGCCCGACCAGCACGCGGGCGCGGCGGATCGCAAGTTCGGGCGGCACGCCAGGTTTTTCTTCAAGTCTCAGGCGGTTCAGGAAGTGAATGAGGGCGTCGACACCGAGGCCAAACACGACGATCAGTGCGACCACAGATGAAAATTCCAGGCCGCCGCTCATGAAATAAAGCATCGCACCGGCGGTGACGACAGGGAAGAGTCCCGGCAAAAGGCTGATGAATCCGACGAACGGCGAGCGGAACGCCAGCGCGAGCAGGATTGCCGCGACGAGCACGCAGAGTGGAATGCTCTCGTCCAGTTGCGAAATCATCCGATAGCTATTGCGTGCCGCCAGTGCGGGAAGACCCGTCACGGAAATCTGATACTCGGGATATGCCTTGCGAATGGGATCGAGGGCCTTATCGACGTTGTGGACCAGCGGCAGAATTTTGCTTGCGTCGACGTCCGGCAGGCGCCCCGTCACGAGAACGGCCTTCTCGTCCTTTGCGATGAAGCGGCGCACAAGATGTTCCGGAAGGAGATGGACGTACTTCTTGATCGTCTCGACGTTGTCGGTGCCGTTCTCACGCAGCCAGCGGCGCAAACTTTCAAGCGACCAGACGTTTCCGAGACCGGCTGCCTTCTCGAGGGCGATGTGCGTCTCTTCGATCACCTTCAGGGTCGCGGGATCGTAAAGACTGGCGCCGTTGTGCCACTGGATCATGACGTGAAACGGGTTGGCGCCGGTCAGCTTTGAATCGATGCGCCCCGTCGCTGCGATCGCTTGCTCGCGGTCGGGCACCTGGTCAGCGAGGCGGTATCTCGGCTCAAGCCGCAGGTGCAGCGAGGCGAAATAGCCGAACAGCGCAAGCGCGATCAGCGTATAGACCACCGAGTGCTTGACGACCCGATCGACGACGGCACCGACGAAGACGCCGAGTGCGTCCATCATGCCGTCGGCGGGCGTGTGATCGCGCGCGAGCGTCTTCTCGTTGCGGACGAGCAGAAGCGCCAGGATCGGCAAGACGACGATGACGGCGCAGAAGGAGATGCAGACCGCCATCGCGCCGGCTTCCCCGAAGGTGCGGATCAGGCCCGATTCCGAGAACAACAATGCCAAGAATGACAAGAGCGCCGCACCATGGGCCAGAACGCACGCCGGGCCGACGACGAGAATTGCAAAGCGAACGGCCTCGTACTTGGTGTCCCCTTCCCGAAGACGGATGCGGAAGGCGGACACCATCTGCATGCTGTCCGCAAAGCCCATCACCATGATGAGCGGCGTCATCACGTTTAGAAAAAGATTGAGCTTGAAATGCAGCCAGCCAAGCAATCCGAGCGACCAGGCAACTGCGATGACGGGCGGCAAGGCCGCGACGAGCATCAGCGAGATGCGCCGGAAGAAGAGCGCTGCGATGGCAGCCCCGAACAGCAGGCCCATACCGTTATAGACGATCTGGTCGCGCTCGACCGCGTTGCGAATCTCGAGTTGCATCACCGGCGCACCGGCGAGCTTCACCGACAGGCCGGCGGGACTGAGGTCCTGCTTGGCCGTCTGTTCAATGTCGCCGATGACAACCTTCGCGGATTTGTCCGCGACGACCTTGCGGTCGAGCGCCAGGACCATCAGCGCAAGCTGACCATCATTCGACAGAAACTTGCCCTTGACGATGTCATTGGTC
>CAYYDL010000345.1:0-6216 GCA_964470545.1 uncultured Hyphomicrobium sp.
CTCAGGTATGCCTCGTAGCTGGCGTTGGCTATCCGCGCCTTGGCGGCCAGTTCCCGTGCATTGTTGCTGGCGGCGGAATTCGAACTCACACCCGAACCAGCGGCTTGCGAGGCATTCGGCGACGGATCGCCCGCGGCACGAGCTTTCTCGTCAGCCTGGGCAGCTTGCGTTCGCAAATCGTCGAGGCGGCTGGCCATCCAATTATTGGCACGCTGTTGCGCCTCCTGGCGAGCATCGAGCTGCTCCTCGATATATCCATCCGCCAATGCGTTCGCGATTTTCGCAGCCTTCTCGCTGTCGATGGACGTGGCGTCGATCTCGGCAACGTAACTTCGACCGATCCGTTCGATTTTGACCTTGGCGGTCAAATTTTCCAAGGCAACTTCACGCAAATTGACTTTCCGAGGTTTGTCACCACTCGGACGCACCATCGCAATCAGTCGAGAGAAGAGACCGGGCTTGGGCTTGCCAAATTCGGGATCGTCGGCAAGACCGAGTTTGTCTACAACACGCAGAGCTAGGCTCGCCGAGCGAACCGCCTCCATCTGCGATTCCACAACCGTGCTGTCGATGGTTGTTTCGCTCGATGAATCGCCGTCGTCAGGCATTTGGCGCGTTTCTGTAAGTAGAACCGCGGTGGCAATATACCTGTTCGGCGTAACCGCAAGGTACAACGCTGCGGCGGCCAAGCAGACGATGATCGCCGTGAAGATCATGCGATGCCGCCATCTGAGCACGTTTATGATCTCGCCAAGAGACCAGCGAGAACGTCTCAGTTCGTGAGCATGCTGGCTGAATTGAAGCACTACTGTGAGCTTTTCTCGGTAGTTTGCTGGGATGGTGCACTCGATTCCGGAAACCGCAGCGCAACGTCAACAACGTCGCCGGGCTTTAGTTCCTCATCCTCTGTTCCATCGACGGTGACAACCCCAGTGTCCATTTTGCGATGAATGCTGATACTTGGCTCTCCTCCATTGCCGCGCACGAGCTGCGAGCGAACAAGTCCTGTGTAGATGAGCTTGTCGCCGAGTGCCTGAAGCTTCGCGCGCGTCTGGGATAACTCCATCTCCGCGTCATGCAGTTCGGCAAGAAGCCCCTGCCGTCGCTCATCGGGTAGCTTTTGAAGCTGCGCAGTCAGGTCGGCGCGATCACGTTCCGAAACGCCACGCTGCGCGACTGTCTGAAGATACCGCGTCGATGATAGAAGAATTGTACGGCGCGCCTCGATGACGCGCGTGATCGGTAGCGTCTGCCGTCCGAACAGCTCTTTGACGCGCTCCAACTCCTCCGTGTCGGCTTCGACTCCAAGCTTCTCCTTGGTCTCCTGCTGTGAAAGAGCCGCGATGCGATCATTCTCGCTGGCGATCGCTGACTGCAGGTAATCGTGTTGCTTCTGCTGCAGGCTGTTGCGCGCGGTGAGCTGCGCCTCTTCCAGGTTTACGATATCTTTCGCCTTGCTAGCAGAGATCGGAGTTTGCATGAGCGGCTTGGGATCAAACTCGCTTTTTCCGGAAAGCTCCGCCTTCAGACGCAAGATCTTGGCTTGTTGAGTAGCGAACAGAATCCACTGCGCGTCATAATCCGCGCGGAAGTCGGCCTCCTCGAGCAGAGGATTTTGTGCGCGAAAGCGCATGACATCAACGCCCCCTGCGAGGGCGATCGCTTGGCGAACTGTCATTCCTGGTCGAAACGATTGCTGCCCTGGTTGAGATACATCGCCGTTGACATAGACGGGGCGATACTCGGCGACGACCACCGAGATCTCTTCGGGGCCGAGCATCACGGAGAGTTCACGTCCGTCGTTGCTTCGGCGACGAAACACCTTTGAAGAGATTTCGCCTCGAACTTTTGTCTGAAGCTCAGAGATTGTCATTCCCCGAACTTTTAGCTCACCCATGAGCGGCAGAGTGATTTGCCCGTCGATGTTGACCTGGACACGCGTGTTGATATCCGGCGCGGACGCAACTGCGAACGCTATGCTGTCGCCTGGCTGAAGCTGATAGGCATCGTCCGCCAAGCTCGCCGTAGCGCTCGTGAAGAGAATCGGCAGGGCGAGACACAGAGATAGACATTTGAACATTAGCTTCCACCTCAGCTGCCGGTGCCGCGCAACACCTCAGACTTGAACGTTTGCCAAAGGATACGGAAATCTAAAAGAAGCGACCAGTTCTCGGCATACGCGAGATCGTATTCGATACGGGCTTTGGCGAATTTCGCATCCGTGGTGCTGCCCCGCAGGCGGTTGATCTGTGCCAAGCCCGTCATTCCGGGACGGACCCGATGACGATTGAAGTAATGCGGAACCAATTCCTCATAGAGCTGACCACCCGCCCGCATGCCGGGGACATGCGGCCGAGGCCCAACAAGTGACATGTCGCCGAACAGCACGTTGAACAGTTGCGGAAGCTCATCGATGTTGGTTCGGCGTAGAACTTTGCCGACGCGCGTGACGCGAGGATCGTCAGCGCGCGTTTGTTTGACGCCAGTCGTATCGCTGAGATCAATCCGCATGGTGCGGAATTTGTAGATGCCGAATGGTTCGTTGTTCAAGCCGTAACGCGATTGCTTGAAGAGAACCGGACCGCGCGATGTGAGTTTGATAGCTAGTGCAGCGCCGATCAGGATCGGCGACGCAAATGCAATGAGTGCGGCCGCGGCCGTCACATCGAATGCTCTTTTGAGTGCAAGTTGAAGTGCGAGAGTGTTGACGCTTGACGTCGATTGAAGTTCGCCGCCGGTGAAAACGAAGGAATGAGGACGATTGAGAAACGTCATCGATACCGTCTCCGCAAATGAGTGGTTCGATAGGCACTACGTTCTTCGGCACGTTTTCAGTCGAGCACTGATTGCCGAGTAAGAGGCAACCTCGACTGCGGTTGAGGCACAATTATGGTGCAACGCACACGAGGATACTCTCATGAAATTGCTATGTAATGCGACGTTTTGTTCGCTTTCGCGAAAGCGCTAGAAGATCTGTCTTAGCGCCTCGACTTCGCAGACCATGATGGGCTCGATACGTGCAAAACTCGGATTCAAAACTGATGCATCGCATCGGCATCCCGCACGTCGAGACGCGGCCGTCTGCATGGCGTGCCGCGCTCAGGTGGCGACGCGCAACGATCGCCACATGGACCGCAATCGGCTGCATCACCGGTGTCGTTGCGCTGTCGATCCAACAAACGAGGCACGTCGTAACAGGCGAGGTTTTGTTGCCCTCGTTCGAGGCCTCTCCTGCTGCGTCCCCCGGTGCGGGCACGCGAGAAAGTTTCGTCGACGCACAGGTCGAAACGATAAAGAGCGATCAAATTATCGCAGAAACTCTCGACAAACTTTCCTTTTGGGATCGGGTCGGCCGAGCTGCGCTTGGCGGACCAGCGATGCTGAGCGCCGAGGAAAAGACATCCACTCAGATGCAGTCAAAGCAGCCAAGCTCCGCAGCGAGATCGGATGCGGAGAGTCTAAAAACGATCAGCAGAGTTAAAGATCTTCTAACGGTTTCTCCCATCGCATCGGGATCCGCCTTGAGAATTACGCTCGCGTTGCCTGATCCGTACGACGCCGCGAAACTCGTGAATGCGGTGCTTGATACATACGTCGAAGATTACGAGAAAACGATACGGGATGCGCCGAAAGAGGCTGTGAAAGAGCTACAGCAGCGGCTCGATGCGCTGCAGGAACGCGCAGCTACGGCAGCAGAAGAAGCTCATACGCATGCGAAGCCGATGAGCGAGCGACAAAAGCTCGAAGCTCTAGCCAGCACGTACCGCTCTCTCCATCAGCAGACATTAAGTGAGTACGCTAACGCACTGAACTCCGAACCGCCGCCGAGCGCAGGGCCGAAGATTCTCACGCGCGCAAGTGCCGTGCGTACGTCACCCGCTTTGAGCACGGCGATGCTTATGGTCGCGCTCTTAGGCGGTGGCATGGTCGGTCTCGCCGTCGCCACGCGACGCGAGCAGGTTCTCCGTCCGGTTCGTACACTCGAATGTCTCGAAGTGGATACCGGTTTGCCGGTTCTCGGAGTCGTCTCAATGGTTCAAGGCCGCAAGCTCTATCCAAAGAATGGAGCGGAGCCGCCACTTCTTCTCCACGACGACAAAGACTGCCTGCGGAGCGTTCTCTTACGCCTGCGCGAGAACTTCAACAACGGCACATGTGTCGTCGGTGTGGCATCGACGTTCGACGGAGAGGGAAAGTCTACGCTTGCATTCAATCTTGCGGTGCTCGGCGTGGAGGGCGGCGCGCGAGTTCTCCTGCTCGACGGCAATCTTCATCGTCCGGCGCTCGCCCGAGGGTTGACGGCTCCGGCAAGCACCGAACTGCTGAGTGCTCTGAAGGATCCATCCAATCTCGTGCGCCACGTCGTGACCACAGAATTTGGCTTCGATTTCTTAGGCGAACAGAGCATCGCTGACGACGTGCGTCCGGCCGTGCTGCTTGCATCACCGAGTCTGGACCGGCTGATTGTCAACGCACGCGAAAATTACGATCTCGTTATTTGCGATCTGCCGGCCCTTGCCAATCATGCCGACGCGCAGGCCGCCGCGACCTCGCTTGACGTGTGTGTGCTCGTTGCGGAGTGGGGCCGCACATCGACCGCCGCTCTAATTCGCGGACTGAAGGCGTCGCCCGCCGTCGGCATCCGAACCGCCGGTATCATCATCAACAAGGCTCCCCTGGAGGTTCTGCGGTCTGCTTGAGGCCGTCCAGTCGATCGAGGAGGTTTCCATGCGTGTGCTGCATGTCGTTCGCCAATTCCATCCGGCCGTGGGCGGGCTTGAGAACATGGTGCTCTCCTTGGCGCGTGCTCAGAAGGAGACGGGCGTGCACGCCGAAGTTCTGACGCTCAATCGGTGCTTTCAAGACCTCGATAACATTCTTCCTTCGGAAGATTGCGCGAATGGTATCTTGGTTCGCCGAGTCCCCTTCCGAGGTTCCCGTCGCTACCCCGTGGCGCCGAAAGTTCTATCTCACGTGAAGACTTTCGACCTCGTTCACGTCCACGCAGTCGATTTCTTCAGCGATTTTTTATCGGCGACAGCGCCCTTACATGGCAAGCCGATGGTTCTGACGACGCACGGAGGCTTCTTTCATACGAATTTCGCGCAACACTTGAAGCGAATTTACTTTCACACCGTTACGAAGGCCATGCTGCGCAACTACCGCCGCGTCATCGCGTGCAGCGAAAACGACGCGGAGACCTTTCGGGCCATCGCGAACGACAGAGTCACGCTGATCGAGAATGGGGTCGACATACAGAAGTTTAAAAATGCTTCGAGCCCGAATTACAGACCAAAGATCGCGTACTTCGGCAGGTTTGCGGCTCATAAGGGCCTGCTGAGTTTGATCAGCACATTCCAGCAGGTTTGCCGCCAGAATGCGGATGCTCAACTGGTACTGATCGGCAGCGATAGCGATGGGATGCTTTATCGCATAGAAGCTGCCGCCGCTGACGGGTTGCGCGACGGCAGTATTAAACTTTTGACGAACCAGAGCGACGCCGAGATCAGGACTGAACTCGCAAACTGCAGTTTCTTCGCATCGGCTTCCGAATACGAAGGTTTCGGGTTGACGCTGGTCGAGGCGCTCTCTGCAGGTCTCGTCCCGATCGTCAGCGCAATACCGACATTCAAAACAATCGTGGATCGCGCTGGAGTCGGCCTTCTGGCGAACTTCGGCGAGCCCGAAACGGCGGCAGCCAGCATATGCGAACTCATGAAGGCGTGCGCAGATCGCCACGCAGAATGGCGAGTTTCGGCGGTGGCCGCCGCCGAAACCTATGACTGGACCCGAGTTGAACAGGCGTACCGGAGCGAATACGAGCGTGTGCTCGGCACCAAAACCCGCACGCTTCTCGGGGTCGAAATTAGTGTCAGCTCGCGCGACGAGGCCGTCGACGTCCTTGACGAGGCTGTTGCGCGTCATCGTCCGCTGCGCATCGCGTTTGCGAACGCTCACACACTTCGCCTGGCGGCGGAAAGCGCGGAACTGCGTCGAACGCTACGCAAGTTTCTTGTCTTGAATGATGGCATCGGTGTCGACATCGCGAGTTGGATGAAGTTCGGTAAACGGTTTCCTGACAATTTGAACGGCACAGATTTCGTTCCGCACTACCTTGCCCATACCCGTCATCGCCTGCGGATCTTTCTTCTGGGAGCCCGTCCGGAGATCGTGCGCGTCGCGGCGGAGAGGTTTGCGTCGTCATATCCGCAGCAT
>CAYYDL010000346.1:0-1696 GCA_964470545.1 uncultured Hyphomicrobium sp.
GGGGCCATCATGATGACGCGGCACCGCGACCGGATCGTCGTAAGAAGGCGTCCCGGCGCAGACGTAATCAAAAGAAAAATCGTCCGCCCCGGCGGGTCCTCCAATGATTTGAGAAGAGCATTCGCAGCATTGAGATTAAGCTCGTCGGCGCTATCGACAATGACGACACGTCTCCCCTCTTCTCCCGAACTCAGCGACAGGAAGTTTTTGAGGCGCCGTACTTCATCGACCGGAATGATTTGCGGGAAGCGCTTGGTCTTGGGATCGTAAAGGCGGCGCAAGACAAACAGCGATGGATGCGACAGAGCGCGGATCTGCCGATCAGTCCGGGACTCGGGCTCGACCGCCAGCCCTTGCCCAAAGAGATCGCGTTCTTCGGGTCGCGCGAGAGCTGCACGGGCGACCTGATAGGCGAGTGTTGCCTTGCCGATCCCCGCGGGTCCGGCCAACAGCCAGGCATGGTGCATACGGTCGCTAGCCAGCCCCTCGGCAAAAGCCGATTGAGCCGCTTCCTGACCGTAAAGTGCACGCGTCTCACGCGGATGCGGAAAATCGTCGAACCGATCCGCCTCGGGTAGCGCTTCGATGTCCGCAGTAAGCGGCGCCCGCGCCATCAATCGGCCTCTGCGAGGAGATGCGCCGACACCGCCTGCCACACGGCCGTCTCGACGCTCGCCACCGGCAGATGGGCATCGATCAAAACACAGCGATGCGGCTCCGCCTCCGCGATTTCCAAAAAGCCTTCGCGCAATAGCTCGTGCGTTTCGATCCGCTCAGCATCGTAGCGCGAGAGCGTTCCGCGGAGTTGCGCGCGCTCTATGCCTGCGCTCGGCGGCAGGTCGAGGATCAAGGTCAGATCCGGATAATCGGGTGCCACGGTAAAGCGTTCGAGTTCGGCGATGAAGGCAGGCTCGAGACCGTAAAGCTTGCCCTGATAGACGCGCGTCGAGTCGATGAAGCGATCAGAAATGACCCACGTTCCCTCATCGAGGGCGGGCCGGATAACGGAAGTGACATGCTCGGCACGCGCCGCGGCAAACAGCAATAGCTCCGTGACCGGATCCGTCGGCCTGTCCTTCAGGATGAGAGCGCGAACATCTTCTCCAACCGGCGTTCCGCCGGGTTCACGCGTAACCGTCACGGGAATGCCGGCGCCTTCGAGCCGCTCCGCAAGACGTTTCACTTGCGTCGACTTTCCCGTCGCCTCGCCGCCCTCGAATGTAATGAACTTTCCGCGCTTCATGGCTCGCCTCTGCTGCCCGGGGGCGTAATCTAGAGCGCCAGCCGGCGCAAGGCCATGAGAACCAGCGAATCGACGCCCTCGCGGACAATGCCGCCTTTCGGCACGTCTTCCATAGCGTAAAGCGGCACCTCGGCCGAAGCGCTGCTCGAACTCGAAATCTTCAAGATTGCGACCTGATCGCCCTTTTTGACGGGCGGCTTCAGCGGGGCCTTGTAGACGATCTCGGCCGATATCTTCTGGCCAGCCGGGTATTTGGGCATCGTGAACATTACATCGCCCTTCGCAGCGAGCGGCACGTACCAGGTTTTCCCGCCCCACACCCTTGCGTAACCGATTTTCTCCCCGTCATCGAACAGCTTGACGGCACTGAAGGATCTGAAACCCCAGTCCAGAAGCTTCGCGGCTTCGTCCTTCCTTTGATCGGCCTTCTGCAGTCCAGTTACGACGACGATC
>CAYYDL010000347.1:0-1885 GCA_964470545.1 uncultured Hyphomicrobium sp.
CAGGGCCAGTATCTGACGGCGCTGAAACTCGCGCAGGAAGCCGCCGCACGCGGCGAGCCTCAGGCGAATACGCTTATCGGCCGCATCTTCACCGACGGTCTCGGCGTTCAGAAGGACGACAGAAAAGCTTTCGAGTTTTTCAAGCGCGCATCCGACATGGGCGATGTCCAGGGCACCTTTGCGCTCGGCATGTCCTATGCCCAGGGCCGTGGCGTCAAAAAAGATTACAAGATGGCGGGAGAGCTGTTCGAGAAGGCAGCACTCACCGGCAATGCCGAGGCCAACTACAATCTCGGCCTGCTCTTCCTCAATGGCAACGGCAAGCCGCTGAACCCCATCCGGGCGTACCAGCACATCCGCTATGCCGCTGAAAAAGGCATCCCGCAGGCAGAGTACGATCTCGCGGAACTCTACCAGACCGGCACCGGCGTCGACGCCAATGCGCTCGAGGCCGCACACTGGCTTTCACGCGCCGCCGAGAAGGGCCTTGCCACGGCTCAGTACGATTACGCTGTGAGATTGCTCCAGGGCTTTGGCCTGACGAAGGACGAGCCAAAAATTCCGGCGTTATTGAAGGCTGCGGCGGAGAAGGGAATTCCGGGCGCTCAGAACCGCTTGGCCTACGTTTACCTTGACGGCATCAAGGTCAAGAAGGATCCCATCGAAGCCGCGAAATGGCGACTCATCGCCAAGAAGAACGGTTTTGACGACAAATCCTTCGATGACATCATCGCCAAGATGTCGAAGGCCGACCGTCTGAAAGCCGAGACGGAAGCCTCCGCCTGGATGGACCGCATTGCCGTCGATCCGGAGATGTCGCCGGTCCCGTAGTCTTTCCGTCGCCTTGCCAGAGATGGGAAGAGCGTTTAGAGCCCGGCACTCCGCTTCCTGCGCGCCATTCCCGGACATCACGACATGAGCAGCAACGTATCTCCGACCCTCAACGTCATGATCTCGGCGGCACGAAAAGCCGGGCGCAGTCTCAACCGCGATTTCGGCGAGGTCGAGAACCTTCAGGTCTCGATCAAGGGCCCTGCCAATTTCGTCTCGGCCGCCGACCACAAGGCCGAGGACATCATTTTCAAGGAACTCTCGAAGGCACGCGTCGGCTACGGCTTTTTGATGGAAGAGCGCGGCGAGGTTATCGGCGCCGACAAATCCCATCGGTGGATCGTCGACCCGCTCGACGGCACCACCAACTTTCTCCATTCCAATCCGATGTTCGCGATCTCGATCGGCCTCGAGCGGGAAGGTCAGCTCGTTGCGGGCGTCATTTATAACCCGGCGAGCGATGAACTATTCACGGCCGAAAAAGGCAAAGGTGCCTACCTGAACGACCGTCGTTTGCGCGTTGCGGCCCGCAAATCGCTGGGCGACGCCTTGGTGACGACCGGCATTCCACATCGCGGGCGCGAGGGCCACCCGCGCTTCCTGAAGGAAATGGAGTTGCTAATGGGCGAAGTCGCCGGCATCCGGCGGACGGGATCGGCAGCACTGGACCTCGCCTTCGTCGCTGCGGGCCGTTTCGACGCCTATTGGGAGCATAACCTGAAGCCTTGGGACGTGGCGGCCGGCATCGTCATCGTCCGCGAGGCCGGCGGCTTCGTCAGCGACCTCGCAGGTGGCGACAAGATGCTCGATACAGGCGACGTGCTGGCATCCAACCTCTACCTTCACAAGGCATTTGGCTCAGTCCTGTTCAAGAAGCCCTGATTTCGGCTGACGGCGTCGGAACGCCCCGGACCCGGCTTGATGTTGCCGGTTTTCGATGACACAGCGTTGCGCTAAGGTCTCGCAATGGGACAGCGGGGACGTTCCGGAGACGACGAATGGCCAAGATACGCCCGGGCGATGCGGCGGCACTCGCGCCGGTTTCACGGCGCCT
>CAYYDL010000348.1:0-2703 GCA_964470545.1 uncultured Hyphomicrobium sp.
AGCCGGCATCTGGCCCTTTCCAGCGCGGGCGACAGGCTGGACGGCATCGACACACTGGAACCGCCGAAGGGGAAACTGCGTCTGAAGCAGGACCTGCCCTACGCCATTCACTTCCATCTCCATCCCGATTGCCGCTGCCAACCCGCCGGACACGGCACATGCCGGATCACGCTTCCCGACGGCAAGACATGGCTGTTCAATACCGATGACACGGCCGAGCTATCGATCGAGGAAAGTCTACATTTCGTCGATAGCGCCGGGCCCCGGCCGAGCCTGCAGATCGTCCTCCGTGGAACGACCTTCGGCGAAACGTCTGTCCATTGGTCGGTCCGCGCCGAAGCCGCAAACATCGGCTGAGCCAATACTGATCAAGTGCTTGCGCGTCACAATCGCGCGTTCGTCACTGGGTGGGATGGCCTTGCCCGACGCGCCGTGATAACCGCCACTCCGAAAAAGCTGGGGTAAACATGGCCGACCAACGCATACGCCGGGCTCTGCTCTCGGTCTCCGACAAAACCGGGCTCATCGCATTCGCAAGCGCACTGAAAGCGCGCGGCATCGAGCTGGTCTCGACCGGCGGCACGGCTGCGGCGCTGAAGTCCGCGAACCTCGACGTCACGGACGTATCAGAGCTCACGGGCTTCCCCGAAATGATGGACGGCCGTGTCAAGACACTGCACCCGAAGGTTCATGGCGGTCTTCTCGCCATTCGCGGCAACGACGTCCACGAGGCCGCAGCGCGCGAGCACGGAATCCTGCCGATCGATCTTCTGGTCGTGAACCTTTATCCCTTCGAGGTGACCGTCGCGAAGGGTGCAGCTTATGACGACTGCGTCGAGAATATCGACGTCGGCGGGCCGGCCATGATCCGAGGCGCCGCCAAGAACCACGATAGCGTCACGGTCGTCGTGGAACCGTCCGACTATGATCTGGTGCTCGCCGAGATCACCGCCAACAATGGCGCGACGACGCTCGCCTTGCGCAAAGCACTCGCGGCGAAAGCCTTCGCTCGCACCGCAGCTTACGATGCTGCAATCAGCAACTGGTTCGCGCGCGAGCTTGGCACGGGCGCACCGGAATGGCGGGCCTTTGGCGGCCATCTCAGCCAAGCGCTTCGCTACGGCGAGAATGCACATCAAACAGCGGCGCTTTATCTCTCGGCCGAGCCGCGCATCGGAGTCGCGACGGCGAAGCAGCTTCAGGGCAAGGAACTCTCCTACAACAACATCAACGACACCGACGCCGCGTTCGAGCTTGTCTCCGAGTTCGATCCGAAGCGGCCCGCGGTCGCCATTATCAAACACGCGAACCCTTGCGGCGTCGCTGTAAAGCCGTCTCTCGCCGAAGCTTACCGCCAGGCGCTCGCCTGCGATCCCGTGAGCGCTTTCGGCGGGATCATTGCGCTCAATCAGGTGATCGACGCCGAAACCGCTGAAGAGATGACGAAGATCTTCACCGAGGTCGTCATTGCGCCCGACGCGACGGATCAAGCAAAGGCCATCTTTGCCGCCAAGAAAAACCTGCGCCTCCTCGTAACGGGCGGCCTCGCAGACTCGCGCGCTCCCGGCCTCAACTTCAAATCGGTCGCCGGTGGATTCCTCGTACAATCGCGCGATGCCAGCAACGCCGACGATCTCGATTTGAAAGTCGTGACCAAGCGCGCACCGACGGACGCTGAGCTTAAAGATCTTCGCTTCGCCTTCAAGGTCGCCAAGCACGTCAAGTCGAACGCGATCGTCTATGCGAAGAACGAAGCGACCGTCGGCGTGGGGGCGGGCCAGATGAGCAGGGTCGAATCGTCCCGCATCGCCGCCTGGAAAGCCGCGGAAGCCGCGAAGGCCCTCGGCCTAGATAAATCCTTGACGATCGGGTCAGTCGTCGCCTCCGACGCCTTCTTCCCGTTTCCCGACGGCTTGATCACCGCCGCGGAAGCCGGCGTCACCGCTGTAATCCAGCCCGGCGGCGCGATGCGCGACGAGGACGTCATCAAGGCCGCCGACGAGCGTGGCCTTGCGATGGTATTCACCGGCGTTCGACACTTCCGCCATTAAGCGGGTTCACCGCGCCGGACGCGTCCGGACGAACAGCATCATTACAACGCCGACCGCGAGAAACGCTAAGACGGCCGACATGCCGATGCGCTGGCTCCCTGTCTCCTGCGTAATCAACGCGACGAAGAACGGCGCAAGAAACGCGGTGACTTTGCCCGAGAAGGCAAAGAGCCCGAAATACTGCGTGATTTTATCAGCCGGCGCGATCCGCGCGAGCAGCGACCGGCTCGCCGCCTGTACCGGTGCGGAAACGATGCCGACCAAAATCGCGAATGCCAGAAACGCCTGCTCGCCGACGGCCGAGAACGGCTTCGAACCGGCCACTTTCTCCGCAACCACGGTCGTGAAGAAAATGTGTGTCTTGTCGACCGACAGAATTCCGATCGCGCCAACGATCAATGCAAGCAACGCGAGAATGATTACGGCTTTCGGCCCGATGCTATCGTCAAGCCATCCGCCCAAGAGCGCGCCGAACGCTCCGACCAGGGTCAGGATGATGCCGAAGATGCCGAGTTCCAGTGGACCCCAGCCGAATACCGAAGCCCCGTAAATGCCGCCGAACGCGAAGATCGCAGACAAACCATCGGTGAAGAGCATTCGCGCAACGAGAAAAATCAATAAACTCGGCAGCGATGGAAGCGACTTGATCGTG
>CAYYDL010000349.1:0-1823 GCA_964470545.1 uncultured Hyphomicrobium sp.
GGTGATCGCGACGTATTCGCCGAGCATGTAAAGGAGGTAAGGCGTCGAAGAATATTCGACCATGAAGCCGGCGACGAGCTCCGATTCAGCTTCGACGAGGTCGAACGGCGGCCGGTTGGTTTCGGCAAGCGCCGAAATAAAGAAGACGACGAACATCGGGAAGAGCGGCAGCCAATGCCAATCCAGGAATGAGTTCATCAGGCCAATGCGCGTACCGATGCCAGCCTTCTGGGCGTTGACGATATCGGTGACGTTGAGCGATCCGACACAAAGGATCACGCAAATGATCACAAATCCGATCGAAACTTCGTAGGATACCATTTGCGCGGCGGAGCGCAGCGCGCCCATGAACGGATATTTCGAGTTCGACGCCCAGCCGCCCATGATGATGCCATAGACGCCGAGAGACGAAATCGCGAGGAGGTAGAGTATCCCGACATTCATGTCCGAGATCACCCACTTGCCCCAGCCGTTTTCATTTACTGGGATCACGGCCCAGGAGGCGAGCGCGCACATTGCGGTTGCGAGCGGCGCGAGAAGGAAGACCGCCGTGTCCGAACCTGATGGAATGATCGGCTCTTTCAGGACGAACTTCAGAAGGTCGGCGAATGACTGCAGGAGGCCGAAAGGTCCGACGACGTTCGGACCGCGGCGCATCTGCACGGCAGCCCAGACCTTGCGGTCCATCAGCAACAGGAACGCGATGATGACGAGAAGGACGACCAGCAGCAGCAAGGAAAAGCCGATCAGGGCCAGAACGTTCCAGCCGTAGTCGGTCATGAAGGTCTGCAGCGATGCGAGCATGTGTCCCTATTCCGCTGCGTTGAGTTTCTGGTTCGCAGAAGCTTTGAGCGCGCTCATTCCCGCCATCACCGCGGACGCGCGCGCGATCGGATTCGTCAGGTAGAAGTCGGCGATTGCCGGGGCGAACGGCTCGGACAAGGTTTGACCCGAGAGCTTTGCCAACGTCTCAAGTCCGGAGACAACACGCGTTTCGACCGTATCGAGCGCGGCGAGCTGCGGGCTCGTGCGGTACATCGCAGCGCGTAGCTCTTTCAAGTTGTCGTAGGGCAGCGTTGCTCCGGCGCGTTGAGAGAGAGCGCGCAGAATCGCCCAATCTTCCTTCGCATCACCAGGCGGAAACACGGCCTTCGCCGTCTGCTGCGTACGACCTTCCGTATTGACGTAGGTCGCGCTCTTCTCCGTGTAGGCGGCCCCGGGAAGAATGACATCGGCCCGCTCGGCGCCTTTGTCGCCGTGGGTGCCTTGATACACGACGAAGGTGGACGGACCCAGCTTCGAGAGGTCACATTCGTCGGCGCCGAGAAGGTAGAGGAACTGGGTATCGGCCCCGAGGATGCCCGCAATATCCTTACCGCCCTTGCCTGGAACGAAGCCGAGATCCAGCCCTGCCACGCGAGCCGCCGCGGTGTGAAGGACGTTGAAGCCGTTCCAACTCGTGTCTTTGCCAGCAGAAGCGGCAATCGAAATACGTGCGGCAAGCGAGAGCACGGCCAAGCCATCGGGACGCGCGAACGCGCCTTGCCCGACAATGACCATTGGTTTCGTTGCGGCTTTCAGCACGTCGGCGAAGGGGTGCTTGCCATTGGCAATCTCTGCAAGCGTATCCGGTCCGGCACCCAAATAGTCATAGGGATAGGTAAGATCGACGTTCGCGCCGACGAGTCCGATCTTGGTTGGTGCGGAACGCCAGCGCTTGCGGATGCGCGCGTTGAGGACCGTGGCTTCGAGACGCGGATTGGCGCCCACAAGAAGAATGGCGTCGGCCTGCTCGATGCCTTCGATGCTCGAATTGAAGAGAT
>CAYYDL010000350.1:0-1973 GCA_964470545.1 uncultured Hyphomicrobium sp.
CGGCCCCAATCCGCGTTTACGATCCGTTAACGATCCCCGACTGTAATCGATCTGATGCGATGATTCTGGCGGCCGCAGCGCATTCACGCCACTCTTCGTAATCGCGTTTCGATCCTGTGGCGGGAGCCTTCACGGCGGGGAGTGCCGCACGGCGTGAGTGGAACTCGCGCCTTTGGGGGATTGCGCATGGCGACGATATTGGAATTCAAGTCCACGCCGAGGCCGGCGGACGCGTCCGTGATGGCGGCCTATGGCGCGGCGCAGTCGGCTGAGATCGTTTTCTTTCCCGGCATCCGCTACGAGCACCACACCGGCGAACCGGACGTGAAACCTGCGCCCGCCCCGAAGCGGCGGCGAGACGAGCCGCAGCTCGAAGACTGAAACGACGCTGAGGACTTCAGGCTCCGTCCCGCCTGCATGACGCCTTGGCGAGCGCTGCGAGTTCGTCGCTTCGATAAGGATCGCCCTTGTCCGGTGCCCGGACGACGACAAGGCCTTTCGCAGCCGAAATGATCTGCCGCGGGTCGAGGTTCGCCGTGGCAACGCTGTCGGGCAATCCCAGAAAACGATCGTCCGAAGGGGCTATCGAAAGATCGATTGTCGTTTCGCGATCCGCCGACGCCGCCGCGAAATAGAGGTTCGTTCCATCCGGAGAATAAACTCCGATCGTCCAGCCGAGATCCGGCAGGAGAGCGTGAACCCGCATCGTGCCGTCCCCGGTTTCGAACGGGCAGAAGGCATATCGGGCATCCGGTGCCAGGAAGGGCAATGGTTGGTGTCTCGGCACGACGGCGTCAGCGATCGTCATCTTGTTGTTCGGGAACTCGCGCGCCAGCCGTGTGTAGGCGGAAGCCCGCGTGTCGTTGACGGCCAGGAAGGTGGCGACGAGATGCACGATCCCGGCGACGAGAAAAAAAATCAGTAGCAGGCGCCATTCGAAGCGGTGCAGGAATTTCATGAGCAGCTCTCCCGCGTGATGACGGGCAGATGTTTGTTGCGCTGGGCGCGCTCTTCGCTGGAAAGACCCGTCGCCGGATCAAGCACCGTGAAGACAAGAACGAGCCGCCCGGCGCCGCTGGTCGGCAGCCAATTACCTGGCCGCGCATCACGACCCAAGGACACGAGGAATGAACCGCTCGGATTGAGCGCAATGGTGTCGGCCGTGAATTCATAGCGATCGGCATCGTTGGCGATCAGCTTGCCGCGCGAATCGAAAACGGCGAGGCTCCACCACAGGCCCTGCATATTCGCGCCTTTGACGATATAGTTGCAGGACGAGTGGAGGCGGGCGCCTTGCGAATCTGTCCGCGCCTCGAAGACACCGGCGCTGTCGGCGGAAATCCTCAGCTTTCCCGTCGAGATCATATTCGCTTTGGTGTAGGGATCTGCACTCTCGCGGCCGATGTCTGTCCATTGCTCCCACGGACCGTGCCTCTCGACGGACAGAGGCGAGCCGCGGGCGACCATGTACCGGCTCGACCAGAGGCCGACGGCGATCGCGAGCATCAACGTCGCAATCACGCCGATGGCGCGCAGCAGGATCGCGATGATCGCGCGCAAGACGCTGAGCTTCGACGGCGCTGATGCGGGCTCAAGTTCGATCGATGCCACGTCAGTCTGCTTTCATAAGGCCTTGCATCAGGGCAATGCCGAGTGGGCCGGATGCCCCGGGTGTGGGGAAGAAGCCCGAGTCGAGAGATCGTCATGTGAACCGTCGAAGAGCGTCGCTCGGCGATCGGGCTTGGTGACGGGCTGCGGCGCCTCCTTCGGATCGGGCGGAAGCGGTAGACGCGAAGATCCGCCGGGCGCTGGCGCAGGCCCCTCATTGTTCGCCTTGCGCAGTGCCGAGACGAGAACCTTCAACGTCTCGCGCGTCTTTTCCGGCATGAGGCTTTGCGGCTTCGAAGAATCTGCCGCCTGCGTCGGCGTCAATCCCGCAGCGACCTGCTGAGCACGGAGTTCTGCAAGCCTTT
>CAYYDL010000351.1:0-1676 GCA_964470545.1 uncultured Hyphomicrobium sp.
CTGCTGGCGACCGATCTCGAGGCGCCTTCGATTTTTGCGGATCCCGGCATTATCGTCGACCGTGACGAGGTCGTTGAGAAGCTGACGACCGTTCTGCCGGATCTCGACAGCCGCCAATTGCTTCGCGATCTTTCCGATCGCTCGCGCCGTTTTATCTGGGTGCGTCGCGGCGTTTCGCCGGGCATCGCGCAGAAGGTTCACGATCTCGGGCTGCCAGGCATTTCCTTCCGCTATGAGCTGAAGCGCGCCTATCCAGGTGGCATGATGGCGGGGCATGTGCTCGGCTACGTCGACGTCGACAACCGCGGGATCTCCGGCATCGAGCGTTATATCGACGAGAAGGTTGGGGTTGACCCCGTCCATTCAGCCGTGCTTTCGAGCCGCCCGCCCGTTCGGCTCTCCCTTGACATCGGCGTGCAGCATGCGCTCGAGGACGAACTCGACAGCGCCGTGCGCCGGTACGATACGGAAGGGGCTGCGGGTGTCGTTCTCAACATCAAGACAGGGGAAATTCTGGCCAGCGCGTCATTGCCGCGCGTGGACCCGACCTGGCCTCTTCAGGCGCTCGATCAGAAACACATCGATCGGATGACCGGGGGAACATACGAACTTGGATCGGTATTCAAGACGGTCACGCTTGCCATGGCTTTCAACGAAGGCTTCGCGCAGCCGGATACAATCGTCGACGTTCGCAAGCCTCTTGAAGCCGGGCGCTTCACCGTCACGGATTTTCATCCATCGGACCGTCCGTTGACGGTCACGGAAGTCTACACGCATTCGTCGAACGTCGGCGCCGGAATGTTGGCGCTCGAAGCGGGACCGGAAAAACTCGAGGCCTTTCTGAAGAAGCTTGGTCTTCTGGATCAGATGCAAACCGAGGAAGGCGCGCTTGCCGCGCCGCAGGTGCCAGCGCGCTGGAACCGGATTTCTACGATCACGGCGGCATTCGGGCACGGCATTGCCGTCGCGCCCCTGCAGTTCGCCGCAGCTGCCGCGACCATTCTCAACAACGGCAAGACGGTCCAGCCAACGTTCCTGCGGAAGTTCGACGCGGGCACTGCGGATGGGAAGGCGGTCGTCACCGCCGAGACGTCACGGCTGATCGCGCATCTCATGCGCCTCAACGTCGTCAACCGCGACGGCACGGGCGGCAAAGCCGACGTGCCAGGCTACCGCGTTGGCGGCAAGACCGGAACCGCGGACGTTGCAGGCAAAGGCGGCTATACGTCGAATTCAGTTATTTCCTCATTTCTTGCGACGTTTCCGACAGACGATCCGCAATATCTGACTTTCGTCGTCTTGTTCGAGCCGAAAGGCATCGCCGCGACGCATGGGCACCGGACAGCCGGCACGAATGCGGCTCCTGTCACGGGCCAGCTGATCGCGCGCATCGCTGCGCAATTGGGTGTCGCCCCGGAGACCGTCACGGCCAGCCGATGACCGGACGGTCATGAGATTTGACGGCTCGCGCGTGGCCTCCTATCAAGCTTTTTGCCGAACGCGGGTCGGCGTGATCGAGGGGCGACGAGACGGGGATCATGCGGCTTAGCGAGGTGCTTCCGGCCGATATCGAACCGCCTCCCGGCGCGCAAGACATTTCTGTTTCCGGCATCACCGCTGCGAGTGCCGCTGTCGGTCCCGGTGCCATTTTCGCTGGGCTTCCCGGTTCCAAGGTC